>NZ_SPHM01000006.1:0-121044 GCF_005844125.1 Pseudoflavonifractor sp. BSD2780061688st1 E11 | reverse complement strand
AACGACAAAAATCGCTGTAGCCCAGTAAACACAAGGGATACAGCGATTTTTTCTTCCAATAACTGTCAAAGACAGGATTATAATCATCGTGTTTTCTTCTGTCAAATACTCAAGGGAAACGGAAAGAGGACAAATCCTGCTCTGATCTGTCCTCTTTCTCTATCAATTATATGCCCTATTTGAAATATGCGACGCCGGATTCAAAGATCTTCATATCCTGTTCGCCGTAAATATTGATTGCCACACCATCCGCTCTACGCTCGGAATGTGCCATCTTGCCAAGTACACGTCCGTCCGGGCTTGTGATACCTTCGATCGCGCGGTAGGAACCGTTAACATTCCATTCCTCGTCCATCGTTACATTTCCGTCCAGATCGCAGTACTGTGTCGCTACCTGTCCGTTTGCAAAGAGGGTATTAAGCCATTCTTCATTTGCAACAAAACGTCCCTCCCCGTGGGAAGCCGGGTTTGTATAAACTCCGCCAAGCTCTGCCATCTGAAGCCATGGGGACTTGTTTGTAACTACTTTTGTGTAAACCATCTTGGAAATATGACGTCCAATGGTATTGTATGTCAATGTCGGCGCGTCTTCTGTCTGTCCGACAATCTTGCCGTGCGGAACAAGGCCCAGTTTGATCAGTGTCTGGAATCCGTTACAGATACCAAGCGCAAGACCGTCTCTTTCATTTAAGAGCTTCTCTACTGCTTCTTTCATCTTTGCGTTCTGGAATGCAGTCGCAAAGAACTTCGCAGATCCGTCCGGCTCATCTCCTGCGGAGAATCCGCCCGGGAACATAATAATCTGAGATTGTCCGATTGCCTTTTCAAACTCAGCTACAGAATCGCGGATATCTGCCGCATCCAGATTCCGGAATACCTTTGTAATCACCTTAGCACCTGCGCGCTCAAATGCCTTTGCACTGTCGTACTCGCAGTTTGTTCCCGGGAATACCGGAATAAAGACAGTCGGCTGCGCAATCTTGTGGGAGCAGATGTGAACTTTCTTTGTATCGTAGCATCCGTCTTCCGTGATACGTGCTTCCGGATCTGCCGGCGCCACATATACGGACTCCGGTGCTGATTCTTCACCTGAAACGGTTGCAAATACCTTTTCCAGAGGTGCTTTCCATGCTGACTCTGCTTCTGCAAGTGTAATTTCCGTATTTCCATAAGAGAAGGTACCGTTATCTGTCACTTCACCGATCACTGTATATGTAATCGCAAGTTTTCCGACTTTGTCTGCCGGTACTTCTGCGATAATATCTCCAAATCCCGGAGCAAAGAAATCTCTCGGGTCTACATTATGCTCAATCTTGACACCCATGCCGTTTCCGAATGCCATCTTGCTGACAGCCGCAGCAATACCGTGGCGGTCCAGAGCGTACGCGGAAACAATGTTTCCATTCTGAATATCCTCGCGGAACTTGCCGTACTGATCCATTGTCTGGCTGTAAACCGGGAGGCTGTACTGGTCTTTCTCAATCCGAAGCCATACAAGCTTATTGCCTGCTGCTTTGAGTTCCGGTGTAATGATGTCTCCAACCTTCGCAATGTCCACAGCAAAGGAAACCAGTGTCGGAGGTACATCGATATCCTGGAAGGTTCCGGACATACTGTCCTTTCCTCCGATGGATGGAAGTCCGTATCCGATCTGTGCGCTGTATGCACCAAGGAGTGCCGCAAACGGCTGACTCCAGCGTTTCGGATCTTCTGTCATTCTGCGGAAATACTCCTGGAATGTGAAGCGGATTTTCCGGTAATCTCCGCCGGAAGCTACGATCTTTGCGATGGACTCGGTCACTGCATAAACTGCTCCGTGATACGGGCTCCAGCTTGAAAGATACGGGTCAAATCCAAAGCTCATCATGGATACCGTATCACATGCCCCTTTCAGTACCGGAAGTTTGGCTACCATGGTCTGGGTCTCTGTCATCTGGTATTTTCCGCCATGCGGCATGAAGACAGATCCTGCTCCGATGGAACCGTCAAACATCTCCACAAGTCCTTTCTGAGAACATACGTTAAGGTCTTTTAATGTATCAAGCCATGCTTCCTTCACATCCGGAACATCTTTGCGTTCTTCCAGCATGTTGCCGTCTTTTGACGGAATCTCAACAAAGACTTCTGTCTCCTGATGTGCTCCGTTTGTATCGAGGAATGCACGGGAAATGTTGACAATCTCTTTGCCTCTCCAGGAGAGTACAAGACGAGGCTCTTCTGTGACAACTGCCACTTCCACCGCCTCCAGGTTCTCCTCTTTGGCATACTCTAAAAACTGTGCGACATCTTTTGGATCTACTACAACGGCCATACGTTCCTGGGACTCGGAAATAGCGATCTCTGTTCCATCAAGTCCTGCGTATTTCTTCGGCACTTTGTCAAGATCCACTCTCAGACCATCTGCCAGCTCTCCGATCGCAACGGAAACTCCGCCTGCGCCAAAGTCATTACATTTCTTGATGAGACGGCTGACTTCTTCTCTGCGGAACATTCTCTGAATCTTACGCTCTGTCGGCGCATTTCCTTTCTGAACTTCCGCACCACAGGTCTCGATGGATGCTTCTGTATGTACTTTGGAAGAACCGGTCGCACCGCCGCATCCGTCTCTTCCTGTCCGTCCGCCGAGCAGAATGATGATATCGCCCGGATCGGATGTCTCACGGATGACCGCACGTCTCGGCGCAGCGCCAAGGACAGCACCGATCTCCATACGTTTTGCCACATAATCCGGATGATAAATCTCTTTAACCATGCCTGTAGCAAGTCCAATCTGGTTGCCGTAGGAGCTGTATCCATGAGCAGCCTCTCTGACAAGCTTCTTCTGAGGAAGCTTTCCTTTCATCGTATCTTTCACAGAAACGGTCGGATCTGCCGCTCCTGTCACACGCATTGCCTGGTAAACATAAGTACGGCCGGACAGCGGGTCACGGATGGCTCCGCCAAGGCAAGTTGCAGCGCCTCCAAACGGCTCGATCTCGGTCGGATGATTGTGTGTCTCGTTCTTAAAGTTGACAAGCCACTCTTCTTCCTTTCCGTCCACTTCGATCGGCACTACGATACTGCACGCATTGATCTCATCGGACTCCTCCTGATCCTGAAGCTTTCCTTCTTTTTTCAGCTTCCGCATTGCCATCAGGGCAAGGTCCATCAGGCAGACAAACTTGTCCTCTCTGCCTTTGAAAATTTCACTGTGTGTCTGTAAATATTCCCGGTATGTCTCTTCCAGAGGTTCACGGTAGTCTCCCTCTCCGAAAGTTACATTGGTAAGCTCAGTGGAGAATGTCGTATGACGGCAGTGATCAGACCAGTATGTATCCAGCACACGGATCTCTGTCATGGACGGATCACGCTTCTCCTCTGTCCGGAAATAATTCTGAATATGAAGGAAATCCTTAAATGTCATGGCAAGGCCAAGGGAATCATAAAGCTCTTTTAAACTTCCCTCTTCCATGTCCTGGAAGCCGTCAAAAATCAGGACGTCTGCAGGCTCCTCAAACTGTGTCACCAACGTTTCCGGCTTGTCCATTCCGGTTTCTCTGGAATCCACTGGGTTGATGCAGTGCGCCTTGATTGCCGCAAACTCCTCGTCGCTTACGCTTCCTTCGATTACGTAAGTTGTCGCCGTCTTGATTACCGGCTTTTCATCCTCACGGATAAACTGTACGCACTGTACAGCAGAATCCGCTCTCTGGTCAAACTGTCCCGGCAGGTACTCTACGGAAAATGCCCGCTCGTCCTCTTTCATCGGGAAAGTCTCTTTATATAAGGTATCTACCGGCGGTTCCGCAAACACACCGTTGCACGCTCTCTCAAATGTCTCGTCTGACAGATTTTCAATATCATAGCGGATCAGCACACGGACATTGGTCACGCCGCAAATCCCCAGGTAGCTTTTGATCTCGTGTTTTAATGCTTTCGCCTGTACGGCAAAATCCTGCTTTTTCTCTGCATATACACGTCTTACACCGCTCATGAATTTCCTCCATTCTTCTTTTTACAAGATTATTCGATTCTGACCCTAGTGTATCATACTTTTCTTGATAAGTATAATTAATATATTTAAATTTACTTATAAGTTGTCCTAATTTTCTTTTTTCTTCCTCCAGATCCGAAGTCCAATACAGATCAATTCAAAGAAAATCAGAAAAGCAACAAAAAATCCCCCGATCCGCAGTGTCATATCGAAGAAAAATCCTTCCGGAAGCATCCGGATCATATAATCCGTGGCCGGGTCAAACATCCACAGATCATTGTCGAAAAACAGCTCATGGAAAATGACAAAGCACCGGTCAAAGTTCACGGCAATCGCAATTCCAAGAGCCGCAACCAGCGCCAGAAACACTCCGACCGTGATCTCATAAGCCTTCGGCAGAATCCGTTTGAGATCCGCCTTCAAAATGAGCAGAAGCACTACCGCCGCAGCCAGTATAACCGCCGCATATCTTCTGAGGGCAAACCCTCCAAGAAACAGATCCCGGACCTCTCCCATGTGGAACCGGTCCTGCTCATTAAAAAAGTCCTGACGCTCCCCATCAATCGTAGTCATGACGGAAAGCTCCTCCCGGTCTCCTCGTAAGTAGGACATCATCTTTTCCGTAACATCCATGATGTCGTCCATCTCCATCGGGAGTGTCTCCTGAATTTCATACTTTTCATATTCTTTCTGGTAAAAACCAAAATCACTGTATGCTGCGATCTCGAAAGCACTCAGCAGTAAAATCAGAATCAGCGAAACCGCTGCCGCTGCTGTCAGAAATCCGTGTAGCACTTTTTTTGTCTTCATTCTTATCGCCGTTCCTTTCTGTCTGTCTTCTTTTCCTATTATATATGCTGTCGGCCCGTCCTTCCAGCAAAACTTTTGTGCCTTGTTTTTTTCCCATTCTTTCCTTATAATAAAACTAGAATTTATAAGGAGGACTTATGATGGATATCAACTATGAATTATATAAAGTTTTTTACTATGTTGCGTCAAGTTTAAGCTTCTCCGAAGCATCCAAGCAGCTTTATATTTCCCAGTCCGCAGTCAGCCAGTCAATCAAGGCTCTGGAAAAGAAACTGGATCAGGTCCTGTTTATCCGGAGTACAAAGAAAGTCCAGCTCACTCCGGAAGGGGAGATCCTTCTGCGCCATGTGGAACCGGCCATGAATCTGATCAAAAGAGGAGAAAACCAGCTTCTGGAATCCGCCTCCACAGGCGGTCAGATCCGGATCGGGGCAAGTGATACCATCTGCCGCTACTTTCTTGTACCGTATCTGGAGCGTTTTCACAGGAGTTTTCCAAGTTCTCACATCAAGGTGACAAACCAGACGTCCATCAAATGCGTGGATCTTCTGGAAAACGGACAGGTGGATCTGATTTTTATCAATTACCCTAACAATTATATCAACCAGCTTTCTACTGTCAAAAAGATCAAAACGTTCCGGGACGTCTTTGTCGCCAATGATTCCTTCTCCCACCTGAAAGGGAAGAAACTTTCCTACCAGGAACTTTTGGATCAACCGATCCTGATGCTGGACCGGAAAAGTACGACCAGTGAATTCCTTCACAGTCTTTTTCAGCAGCATCAGCTGGATCTGGTACCGGAAATCGAACTGAGCAGCAATGATCTTCTCATCGATCTTGCAAAAATCGGCCTTGGCATCGCTTTCATTCCGGATTACTGTTTAAGCCGTGACCCGGAAGGGCTCTTTATCGTGGAGACAAAAGAAGAGCTGCCAAAGCGGCAGCTCCTGATCGCCTACAATGACCGGATTCCGATGTCCCGGTCTGTACAGGCTTTTCTCGATTACTTCTAATCTTTGGATCACAGCCGGATCCTTACGTTTTCGGAGTGTTCTATGGCTGCGTCCTGGTTTCATCCCAGAATGCAGCCACCGCTTCGGCCGTCTGGGGAAGCCGGATGGAGAAAGCCTTGCTCCATTCTCTGGGAAAGACCGCCCGGTACTGTCGAAGCAGGAAACGGTCGTCTAGAAGAAAAATCATTCCTCTGTCCGTATCGGTTCGGATCACCCGTCCAGCCGCCTGCATGACTTTATTCATTCCAGGATACAGGTAGGCATAATCAAATCCGCTCATTCCTTTTTCATCAAAATACTGCTTTAACAGCTCTCTCTCCAGACAGACCTGGGGAAGTCCTGTGCCGACAATCCACGTCCCGATCAGCCGCTCTTCTGTCAGATCGATCCCCTCTGAAAAAATCCCGCCCATCACGCAGAATCCGATCAGTGATCCGTCCCGCTCTTCCTCAAAGTAATTCAGAAATTCTTCCCGTTCTTCCTCCGTCATGCCCGGATCCTGAATCAGGCAGAAAATCTCCTCCTCTTCTTTCTGAAGTGCCAAAAAGGCCTCATACACATCATTTAAAAACCGATAGGATGGGAAAAAGGCAAGATAATTCCCATTTTTCTTTCGAACCGTCTCCAACATATATCTGGCATACCGCTCGTACATCTCCTCACTGCGCCTCGTATATCGGGTCGTAACATCGCTTCCGATCAGAACACTTTTATTCTCTTCCGGAAACGGGGTATGGGCATACACCGCATAGTCATCTGTCTGCGTGCTCAACAGCTTCTTATAATATTGAATCGGAAGCAGGGTGGCCGAAAAGAAGATCGTGCTGACTCCATAATTCAGATACTCGCTTAAATTGACCGCCGGATTCACGCAGAACAGCCGGACATAAAACTTCCCTTCTTCGGTAAGCTCCGTATAAATCATATAATTTTCGTCCAGTTTATCATGAATATACAGAAAGTCCCGAATCTCAAAATACAGATCCAGCACCTTCTCCCGAATCTCTTCCTGACTGCACTCTTCCAGAAAACGCTCTATTTCGGTCATCACATTCATCAGACGGAGCACCAAATGGGAGATACTGGAATATAAAGCATGTCCCGGGCATTCCCTTTTCAGTGTCAGAAGCTGCTCATTACACCCGCTGATGGCTTTTCCCAGTTTTGCATCCTCCTCTTTTACCGCTCTTCTGACCTCCAGAAAATCTTCCTTGCAGATGGAGGCACTGTACATGGATCTCCCCCTTTCCACCAGATTGTGCGCCTCGTCAATCAAAAAGAGATACTCCTTCTTCGCTCCTTCTCCGAAAAAGCGCCTGAGATGGGCATTCGGATCAAATACATAATTGTAATCACAGATGACCGCATCAGTCCAGACAGAAAGATCCAGCGCCATCTCAAACGGACATACGGTATGCTTTCTTGCATAGGATTCAATCTGATCCCTGCTCATATCATCGGTGTGGGTCAGCATATCAAAGACCGCATCATTGACCCGGTCAAAGTGTCCTTTCGCATACGGGCAGGCATCCGGATTGCATTCCGCTTTTTCACAAAAGCAGATCTTCTCTTTTGCAGTCAGAGTAATAACCTTGCAGGCCAGTCCCTGCTCCTTTAACGTAAGGAAAGCCTTTTCCGCCACTGTCCTTGTGATCGTCTTGGCTGTCAGATAGAAGATCTGATTCGCCAGTCCTTCGCCAACTGCCTTTATCGCAGGGAACACTGTCGCCATCGTCTTCCCTACTCCTGTCGGAGCCTGAATAAACAGCTTCTTCTTCCTGAGAATCGACCGGTACACCGATACCACCAGATCTTTCTGCCCTTCCCGGTAACCGAAAGGGAACTCCACCTGTTTGATGGACTGATTCCTCTTTTGCCTCCACTCTATCTGAAAAACGGCCCATTTTTCATACCGGTGCACCAGATCAAAAAACCATTTCTTCAGTTCTTCACAGGAAAAAGTCTGATAAAAACGCTTTACTTCCTCTGTCTCCATCTGACAGTAGGTCATCTGTACTCCGATTTCAGAAAGTTCCTTTATGCTGGCATATATATAGGCATAGCACTTTGCCTGGGCCAGATGCACCTTCTTCGGTTCTTTGATCAGATCCAGATCCTGCAGGATTCCCTTGATTTCATCCACTGCGGTCCGGCCATCCTCCTCAATAATTCCGTCCGCTCTTCCCTCCACTATAATATCCAGTTTCTCACACGGCACGACAATCTGAAGCGGCACCTCCGCATGATATCCGCCTCCCATCTGTCTTTGAATTTTCCGATGAATCCTTCCCCCAAGCAGCATGGCCTCCTTATCCGCTGTGCCTCCCTGTCTGCTGTCCAGATCTCCCTCTCTTAGAATAAACTCCACCAGATTTCGGACCGAAATCCGTACCTTCTCCTCTTTTTTCTCTTCCATCCCGGGTCACGTCTTTTCTTTCATTTTTGTCTAATCTTGTTTATTATAACATAAACACAGTATAAAAAAGAAGTGCTTCCCCGTCTTGTCGGAATGGAAACACTTCTTTTTTATACCCTGCCAAATGCCGCCTTATGCGACACAGAATTTATTCAAAGTTGCTTCAAAATGCGGATCGATTCCAGCATACTGCACAGTCAGAGTTTTGTTCAGATCGAGACTGAAAACGCCTAAAATCGATTTGGCATCTACGATGAATCGATTGTAAAATACATCGATATCAAAATCGCACTTTTCTGCGGATGTGACAAACTCATGGACATCTGCAGGGGTCAATTTGATTTTTCGTTTATGTTCCATTTGAATACACTCCCTTCTGTGTTCCCATGTATTATGCCATCATCTTTTTTGAAAATCAATCTGTAAAAATGCCAGTATTTTCCAGGTTTTCCTCTTTTCTTTGTCGAAACCGCTCAAAAAATCCGCAAAATGAAACTCCTGTCCTAAGACTGCTCTCCGTCCCGGTATTCCATCATTTCGCCCCGGTAGCGCAGCGGCATATTCATCTGCTGAAGCTTCAAATTCTTCCTTTCCTGAATCGTCACGCTCTTTTTAAATCCCTTCCATAATCTCTGCCACTCTTTTTCCTTTTCCGAAAACGATTTTTCTATTTCCCATTTGCGCTCTTCATCTCTGATAATCAGCCATGGCTTCTGTTTCGGGTGGATCAGAAAAGAAGCATGTGTCTCATCGCAGATCACAAAATCTTCCAGCGGGAACCGGTTGGAAAAATGATCAGCAATCCCCGGAAGGACAAAATTATGCGGTGTAATGCTGGCATAAAGAATCCCTCCTTCCAGCTCCTGAAAACGAAGAAACTCTTTCCACGCATGTGTTTCCCTGCCAACATTTCTGCTCAGTTCAAACACACGGCGCACCTCCGGATGGGAGAGATGCCCCATAATCTTCTTCCCGTCGGGAAGGTTTCTTGCCTCCATCATCATACGAAGAATCGCCGTTCCCTTTCCGGGATCTTCTGAAAGCAAGGCATATCCGACAGACAGTTCAGCCTCCTCTCCCAGATGGCGGTGAATCAGCCTGCGGACTGCCTCTGCCTTCTTTTCCTCTTCTTTTACTTCCCGGTACTCACAGAACATCTCCTGCTGCACACTGCCCCAGAAAACAATCCCTGCCTCCTGATCGCTTCTGTCATAAGTCCACGCATCATAGATGGCGGAAAGTACTCCTGTCATGGTCTCCGTACAGATATATCTTCGTTTCATCTTCCCACTTCCCCGATCTTCATGTCATCAAAAAGCGACAGCTGCCTGTAGGTAATCTCCCCAAGTCTCCCCGGAAGCTTCTCCCTCGGATCCAGAAGATTCCTTAAAATATAATCTTCATCCATCCGTATCGGATACATCATCTTCCCTTTGCATGTCACAAAATAAAGCGCCCGCTTCAACACAACGCCCATCTTCTTCAAATCTGTGAAATCCAGCGTTCCTGTTCTTCTTGCCCGCACAATCCGTCTGGCGGATGTATAGCCGATCCCCGGCACCCGAAGCAGCGTCTGGTAATCAGCCCGGTTGACCTCCACCGGAAAATACTCCAGATGCCGCAGGGCCCAGTCGCACTTCGGATCCAGAACCAGATTGAAATTCGGGCGTTCTTCCGATAAAAGCTCCTCTGCCGAAAAATGATAATACCGCAGAAGCCAGTCCGCCTGGTACAATCTATGCTCCCGAAGAAGCGGCGGCCCAAGGTCCGTCCTTGCAGGAAGGGCAGAATCTTCGTTCACATGAACAAACGCCGAGTAAAACACCCTCTTTAACTCAAACTTCTGATAAAGAGACTCTGCCACACGGATAATCTGATAATCGCTCTCCGGTGTTGCCCCGATAATCATCTGCGTACTCTGTCCTGCCGGAACAAACTGCGGCGCGTGCCGGTACAGCGCAAGCTCATGTGTATTCTCCTCCCGTTTCTTCTGTACATATCGCATCGGAGATAAAATATTTTTCCGGCTCTTATGAGGTGCCAGAAGATGCAGGCTCTCAGCCGTAGGAAGCTCCAGATTAATACTCATTCTGTCCGCAAGAAATCCCGTCATCCGAATCAGATCCTGAGATGCACCCGGTATTGCCTTTACATGAATATAACCCTGAAACCGGTACTGTGACCGCAGCCGGTATAAAGTCTCATAAATCAGGCGCATCGTATAGTCCGGACTTTTCATAATACCGGAACTTAAAAACAATCCTTCTATATAATTTCTCCGGTAAAACTCAATCGTAAGACGGCAGACCTCATCCGGGGTAAAGGATGTCCGCTCCACATCATTGGACGCACGGTTAATACAGTACTTACAGTCAAAAATACATTCATTGGTAAACAGGATCTTTAAGAGGGAGACGCACCGTCCGTCCGGCGTAAAACTGTGGCAGATCCCTGCTTTCTCGCAATTCCCGATTCCAGTTCCGTCTCCCCTTCTCTGAGTGCCGCTGGAAGTACATGCCACATCATATTTGGCTGCGTCAGAGAGAATGCTCAGCTTCTCATACAGCGTCTTTTCTTTCTGAATCCGAAAACAATCCACGTATCTCCCCTCCTCTTTTCGAACATATGTTCTTTTTATTATGATAGCACATACGTTCGGCATGCGCAAGGAGAAATTAAAAAACTCCATACAGGCAATGTTCTGTCTGTACAGAGTTTCTGATTATTTCCATATGCAGTTTTTCTCCAGCACTCTTACGATTTCCTTTAATCCCTCTTCGTCTTCCTCGGAAAAGCGTCCCACAAGCGGGCTGTCAATATCCAGCACTCCAATGACGTCGTCTCCGTCGTGGATCGGAAGGACAATCTCGGAATTCGATGCGCTGTCACAGGCGATATGCCCTTCAAATTCATGTACGTCGTACACTCTGAGCACCTGATCTTTCTGTGCCGCAGTTCCGCACACTCCCTGTCCCAGAGGGATCCGGATACAGGCTGTCTTTCCCTGAAATGGTCCAAGGTAAAGCGCTCCATCCTCCATCAGATAAAATCCGGCCCAGTTCAGATCCGGGAGTATCTGCCAGAGTAATGCGGACGCATTGGCCAGATTCGGAATAGGACGGCTCTGCGTCCCGGTCAGTGCATCCATCTGTTCTTTTAAAAGGCGATAATCGATCATGATTCCAACACCTGTGCTGCATCGCTTAAGTATGCATTGTTCACCTGGTCAAAGGCTTCGTTTTCCACTGCTTCTGTCAGCTTCGGATCGATCGGAATCCGGCCGAGTACCGGAATCTCCAGTTCTTTTGCAATGTCTTCAATATGACTCTTTCCAAAGACCTCGATCTTCCGTCCGCAGTCCGGGCACTCCAGATAACTGAAGTTTTCCACGATTCCAAGTACCGGAATATTCATGTCTTTTGCCATATGATATGCTTTCTTTACAATCATGCTGACAAGATCCTGCGGAGATGTCACAATTACGACACCGTCCACCGGAAGAGACTGGAATACCGTAAGCGGTACATCTCCGGTTCCAGGAGGCATATCTACGAAGAGATAATCTACGTCACCCCACATGACATCGGTCCAGAACTGAGTCACCACGCCTGCGATGATCGGTCCTCTCCAGATGACCGGGGTATCTTCTTTCTCCAGAAGCAGATTGACAGACATGATCTTCGTTCCGTCTTTTGCTACGCAAGGAAGCATTCCCTCTTCATTTCCAAGGGCCTGCTCATGGATTCCATACATCTTCGGGATCGATGGCCCTGTGATATCTGCATCCAAAATTCCCGCCGTATATCCTTTCTCAATCATCATTCTTGCAAGGGATGCCGTAACCATGGATTTACCGACTCCACCTTTTCCGCTGATGACTCCGATCACTTTTCTGACCGCTGAATACGGATTCGCCGGTTTTCTGAAATCCTTCTTCTGGCTGGTACATGTCGATGCATGAGCACATCCGGCACATCCTTCTGAAGGACAGCTTTCCTGTTTCTTTTCTTCTGCCATGTCTTTAATGCTCCTATTCCTCTACTGCTGCGATCACTTCGATCTCGCAAAGTACATTCTTCGGCAGTTCCTTCACTGCCATGCAGCTTCTTGCCGGTTTGGATGTGAAATATTTTGCGTATACTTCATTAAATGCTGCAAAATTAGCCATATCGCTTAAGAAGCATGTTGTCTTTACAACATGATCAAAATCTGTTCCTGCTGCTTTTAATACTTCGCCGACATTCTTGCATGCCTGCTCTGCCTGACCTTCAATTGTGTCAGCCTCTACTGTATCCGTTGCCGGATTGATCGGAATCTGTCCTGCTGAGTAAAATACTCCTCCTGATACATATCCCTGAGAATAAGGCCCTAATGCTTTTGGTGCTTTTTCTGTTGCTACTACTTTCATCGTCTGTCACTCCTCTTATCGATATTTACAGTGTATTACTGCATCTTGTTATAGTATAACACCTTTTCTCCTGCTTTGGCAATTGCTAGTGATTGGCTTTCCGGAAAATTTCCAGCACATCGGAAGCGTCGAGCGGGCGGAGTACGGAAAGCCGGACGGTATCATTCATCGTCGCGTCCATAGCCAGCTCTTCCAAGGCCCGTCAGGTTGTTATGGGAAAGACTGCCGCACCACATCAGCTCGCTCATGGCATCATAATCCGCCGGATTTTGAAGCGCCTTTCTTCCACTGTCGATAACGGTCCGCAGAAGTCCCTCCGCGATCTCATCCGTCATCCGGTTTTTCTGGTCCGGAATAAAATACCGTTCCAGTGTGTGCATCATGATATCCGCAATCCCGCATCCGATCTGGTATTTCGGAAGTGTAAAGGTAAGCTCCGGATTCATAATGGCAAAGGCCGGCCGGTTCAGCTCCGTTCCGAGACCCGATTTCTTCCCGATCACTTCATTGGTAAGGACCGCAGAGTCGCTTGTCTCACTTCCCGCGGCCGGAATCGTCAGCACAACGCCGACCTTTGTCGTCCTGGTCAGAGGCACTTTCTTCATCCAGATATCCCAAAGAGGAATCCCGGGATTTGCCACTCCATGGGCAATGGCCTTGGCCGTATCGATAGCGCTGCCTCCACCTACGCCCAGGATAAAATCCACCTTCTCCCGGATCCCTTTTTCCACCCCCTCTTCCGCAAATGCAAGCCCTGGATTTGGTTTTACGCCTCCAAACTCTGCATAGGCGATTCCCTCTTCTTCCAGCGACTTTTCAATCCGCTCCAGCAGCCCCGATCTTCTGGCGCTGCCTCCGCCGTATACAATCAGCGCTTTTGTCCCTCCATGCTTTTTCACTTCTCTGCCGCAGGAAACTTCTGTGTCTTTTCCAAACACAATCTCTGTCGGCACACAATATGTAAAATTCCGCATCTATCGTCCTCCTTCCAAGACTGTTTCTTAGCCTATTTTACCATAATCTTTTTCCTGCTGCCATTTCCCGGTTCATTTTTCAGAAGTATTTGAACTATCACAACAAATATGTTATCCTAAACTACAAAGATACTATATATGGAAGGAGGCACTCTGTTGAAGATACAGGAATCCGCTGAAAATTATCTGGAAACAATCCTGATGCTGGGAAAAGAAAAAGGAAATGTCCGTTCTATTGATATCGCAACTGCTCTTTCTTTTTCAAAGCCGAGTGTCAGTGTCGCCATGAAAAACCTGCGGGAGAATGGATATATTTTGATGGACAAGGACGGCTATATCGCATTGACAGAAAAGGGGCATGAGATTGCTGAGACCATTTACGAGCGTCACACCCTTCTTTCCAGCTTCCTGATGTATCTCGGCGTTTCCAGGGAAACTGCCACTCAGGACGCCTGCCGGATTGAACATGTCATCAGCCCGGAAAGTTTTGAGGCCTTAAAGCAGCATGTATACAGCCACAAGGAAATTATGGATTTAAATGATGTGAAGATGTAGTCAAAACAGGGAGGCATAACCTCCCTGTTTTTTCCTTTCTGTTTAGTTGAGGAAATTTTCAATGATGACGCCTTCCGCTTCCTCCTCATTAAGTCCAAACGTCTGAAGCTTCAAAAGCTGTTCACTGTTGATCCTTCCAATTGCCGCTTCATGTATAATCTGAGCATCCACATTTCTCGCGTCAATCTCCGGAATGGAGCGTACCTGAGCATCATTCATAATAATCGAATCACACTGAATATGGGCATGGCAGGCAGCCTTTCCGACTGCCCTCGGATGGAAGGTCTGGATGGACTCTCCCTTTGCCACGGACCGTGAAATGATCTGTGCCGAGCTTGCATCCCCGTTCATAATCACCTTCATGTTGGAGACCGCTTCCTGTTTATCGTGTGTCATCAGTTTTTCTGTCACGGTAAGACGGCTTCCCGCCTCCATGGTAATATCGGTTTCCCTTTTTGTCGAGTCCACTCCCTCGATCTGTACCGTGTCCATGGTAAAAATGGAGTTTTCGCCGACATAGATATCGGTTACCGGATTTAAGATACGGGCTCCTGTTCCTTCTCCTTCACCATAATGCTTTTCTTCGTAATGGACGGACGCATTCTTTCCGATATGGAACGTATGAATTCCGTCATGTCTTGCATCGTTGCATCCGGAATTGTGGATTCCGCATCCTGCAATGATGGTTACCTTTGCTCCATCCTCAATGTAAAAATCGTTGTAGACAACATCTGTCATTCCGGAACTGGAAACAACAACCGGAATGTGTACCGTCTCTCCGTTCGTATCTTTATCAATATAGATATCAATTCCCTGCCTGTCCTCTTTTTTGCGGATTTTGACATGCTCGCTGTCCCCGTGGCAGATGGAAATTCCGTTTTCACGCAGATTGAAGGCTCCTTCCTGTTTGAATCCTTCCCCGTCAATCATACGAAGTACTTTCTCTGTAATCTTATCCAGCATCATCTTCTTGCACCTTCTTCCTTCTTATACCGCTGCGCCCTGATTTTTCAGGCACTGTGGATGGCTGATGGCTTCTCCTGTCAGATACGGCAGAATCTCCTGTGTTGGTCCGCACTTTGTCACCTGTCCGCCGTCAATAATCATGACACGGTCCGCCATTTGAATAATCCGTTCCTGATGAGAGATCAGAAGCAGACTCTCCTTTTTCTCCGTATGAAGCTTTTGAAATTCTTCTACCAGCATGGCAAAACTCCAAAGATCAATCCCGGCCTCCGGTTCATCAAAAATGCAGAGCTTATGCTTTTTCACAAGAACCGTGGCAATCTCGATCCGCTTCATCTCGCCTCCGGAAAGAGTCGCATCCACTTCCCGGTCCAGATATTCCTCCGCGCAGAGGCCTACCCGGCTCAAAAGCCCGCAGCAGATATGCTTCGGAAGATCCGTTCCCGCAGCCAGGCTCAGCAGTCTTCTGACAGTCATTCCTTTAAACCGGGGCGGCTGCTGAAACGCAAAACCAATTCCAGCTTTCGCACGCTCATAAATCGGAAGACTCGTAATGTCCTGCCCGTCCAGCCAGATCTTCCCTTCGGTCGCTTTATAAAGCCCCATCATGAGTTTGGCAATCGTGGATTTGCCTCCACCGTTTGGTCCGGTCACAACGAGCATCTCTCCGTCTTTTACTTCAAAGCTGACATCTTTTAGTATTTCCTGCTTTTTTCCATCTTCTTCTATTTCATAAGAAAGGTGTTCTACTTTCAGCATGTTTCCCCATCTCCTTTTATCTGTTCATGATTTAGTATGCCAAAAAGATGCCGTAAAGTAAACACACATTCCTGCTTCTTTACAACATCTTTTTCCTATTTACTGCCGTCTGTCTTCAGCGCCCGCATGGCATTAAGGATTGCGATGACTGCAACTCCGACATCGGCAAAAACCGCTTCCCACATATTGGCCATTCCAAATGCGCCCAGAACCAGCACGAGCGCCTTCACCGCGAGAGCAAATACAATATTCTGGCGGACAATCCGAATGGTCTTTCTGGCAATCGCCGTAATCTTCGCGATTTTGGCCGTATCATCATCCATCAGGACAATGTCCGCCGCCTCAATGGCCGCATCTGATCCCATGCTTCCCATGGCAATTCCCACATCTGCCCTTCCAAGAACCGGAGCATCATTGATACCGTCCCCGACAAAGGCAAGTTTTGCTCTTTTTTCTCCACTGCCGCTCATCTCGTCAAGAAGCTGTTCCACCAGTTCTACCTTATCTCCCGGCAGTAGTTCTGTATAGACTTCATCGATTCCCAGCTCTTTTGCCGCTTCCTCCCCGGCCTCTTTTTTATCTCCGGTTAACATCACGGTCTTTTTCACGCCGGACTGTTTGAGAAGGCGGATTGTCTCCGGCGCCTGCTCTTTGATCGTATCGGAAATTACAACTGTTCCTTCAAATTTTCCGTCCAATGCGAGATATACAACCGTTCCGATACCCCGGTACGGCTCAAACGAGATCCCATATGTCTGCATCAGCTTCCCGTTTCCGGCAAGAAGCTCTTTTCCCCGGTAAACGGCACAGATCCCGCATCCTGAGATTTCTTTTGCATCACTGATCTTTTCCGGCGTTACATCCTTTTTTTCTTCCAGATATGCTTCCCGTATGGACTGGGCAATAGGGTGATCGGAATACGCTTCCGCCGCGTAGGCAAGGGTTAAAAGCTCCCTTTTCTTCTGCTCCGGGAGAACCTCAGTCACCTTGAATTCCCCTTTTGTCAGTGTTCCGGTCTTGTCAAAAACAACTGTCTCCACATCCGCCATCGCTTCCAGATAATTGCTTCCTTTCACAAGTACCCCGGCCTTGGATGCAGCCCCGATACCACCAAAAAAACTGAGCGGTACAGAGATTACCAAAGCACACGGACACGAAATCACGAGAAAGATACACGCCCTCTGGATCCAGTTACTCCATCCTCCTCCCAGAACGACTGGAGGGAGAATCGCAAGAATCACTGCCGCAATGACAACTACCGGAGTATAATACTTTGCGAATCTGGTAATGAAGTTTTCCACTTTTGCCTTCTTGCTGCTGGCATTTTCCACCATCTCCAGAATCTTGGAAACTGTAGAATTCTCAAACTCTTTTGTCACACGTACATGGAGGATACCGTTTCCGTTAATACATCCGCTGATGATATCGGATCCCGGAGTCACTTTCCTTGGAACCGATTCTCCTGTCAATGCGGATGTATCGATCATAGAAGTTCCATCCACCACCACTCCGTCAAGCGGAATCCGCTCACCCGGTTTAATGATAATCACACTTCCAGTCTGAACATCATACGGATCGACCTGGACAAGCTGTCCATCCTCCTCCATGTTGGCATACTCCGGACAAATATCCATCAGTTCCGCGATCGATGCCCTTGAACGGTTCACCGCATAGCTCTGGAACCATTCCCCTACCTGATAAAAGAGCATGACGGCAACCGCTTCCGCATATTCACCTACTCCAAATGCCCCGAAAGTAGCAAGCGTCATAAGAAAGTTTTCATCAAAAATCTGTCCGTTCCGGATATTTCTGGCTGCCTTCCACAAAATATCCCAGCCTATTACCAGATATGGAATCAGATAAAGAAGAAATCCTTTCGGAAATTCTTTCATTCCTTTCACAGTTCCTGTCTCTTTAAGAATCAAGAGTACTGCATAGAGAAGAAATGCCACAGCAATTCTTACCAGCATCTTTTTCTGCTTTTTCGTCATTTTCCTTTTCCCTTCCGGCAGGCCTGTGCTTCCCACTGCCAGCCTGTATAACCATTCCGGATCCTGGCATTTGTCTCAATCCTGGAATTCCGGTATTTTATTAAAACATATGAGCAATTATTCATACATTCCGTTTTAACTATACATAGAATTGCAAGCCCTGTCAATAGGTTTTCAGAAAATCTTCCGAACGGGTTTTCAGCAGAAAAAAAAGCTGCGGGTTGCTTCTCCCCGCAGCTGTATGTTTTCTTAATCGTCCCTCTCCTCGAAGGTCTCTTTTAATTTGTCCATAAAGCCTTTTTTCTTCAGTTTCTCCGGTTTTTCTTTTTCCGGTTCCGGCTGATTCAGGGAATTGCCTGAAAGAGCGTCAAACCGTTTGAGTGCTTCCTTTGCTTCCGGACTTAATTTTTCCGGTGTCTGGATCACAAGGGTGACGTACTGGTCTCCCCTCACCTTTGGATTCCGCACGGACGGTACTCCTTTGCCTTTCAGTCTTACCTTCGTATCTGTCTTTGTTCCAGGTTTAACAGTATAAATGACTTCCCCATCCACCGTCTTGATGCGCACATCTCCACCGAGGGCTGCCTGTGCAAATGAAATCGGCGCTGTGGAGAAAATATTCATGTCCTGTCTCTGGAAGATCGGATGTCTGGATACCGTTACTTCCACAAGCAGATCTCCTCTTGGTCCTCCATTGGTACCCGGCTCACCTTTGTCCCGTATTCTGACACTCTGTCCATTGTCGATTCCGGCCGGAATTGATACCTGAATGGTTTTCTTGCTTGAGATATAACCGGTTCCTGCGCAGTCCGGACACTTTTCACGAATAATCTTTCCGGAGCCATGACAGTCCGGACATGTCTGTACATTCTGCACCGTTCCAAAGAAAGACTGTGAGGTGTAGACAACCTGGCCTCTGCCGCCACATCTCGGACACGTCTCCGGACTGGTTCCCGGTTTTGCTCCTGTTCCCTGACATTTCTCACATGGATCTTTCAGAACGATCTCAATTTCCTTTTCACAGCCGAACACAGCCTCTTCAAAGGTGATCCGGACTCCTTTCCGGATATTCATACCCTTCATCGGGCCGTTACTGGTGCGGCCGCTTCTTCTTCCGCCGCCGAAAAAGTCTCCGAAAATATCACCGAAAATATCGCTGAAATCCGCACCGCTGAAATCAAAGCCGCCGAATCCGCCTGCACCGCCTGCACCGCCGCCTTCAAATGCCGCATGACCAAACTGATCATACTGACGGCGCTTATCCGGATCACTTAATACAGCATACGCTTCAGAAGCTTCTTTGAACTTTCTTTCTGCTTCCGCATCTCCTGGATTCATATCCGGATGATATTTTTTCGCAAGCTGACGGTATGCTTTTTTCAGTGTTGCGTCATCGGCATCTCTGGATACTCCCAGGACTTCATAGTAGTCTCTCTTTGCCTCTGCCATAATCGTTACCTTCCCTTTCTATACAGTAGGCGCTGCCGCGTATCCTACATTTCGGTATCGGGGACCCCGGATCAAGCCGGAATCCACACACGCACAGAGATTGCGCCGGGCGCAATCTCTGTGTTCTGCCTGTTATCCGGCAGGATTATACTTCTTTATAGTCTCCGTCTACGACATCGTCATATCCTTCCGGTGCCGGTCCTGACTGTGCATTTCCACCCTGAGGTCCTGCTCCCTGAGCACCGCCCTGTGGATTTGCCTGCTCATACATCTTTGTGAAAAGTTCCTGAGAACTTGTCATCAGTTTCTCTTTTGCAGCTTTGATTTCAGCGATATTCGCTTCTGTCATTTCTTCTGCATTCGGATATTTTGCAAGGATATCCTTAAGAGCCTGAATATCAGCCTCTACTGCTGATTTTCCGGCTGCATCGATCTTGTCTCCAACATCTTTAAGTGCTTTTTCTGTCTGGAATACAATCGCATCTGCCTCATTCTTTGTATCAACAGCTTCTTTTCTCTTCTTGTCTGCCGCTTCAAATTCTGCTGCTTCTTTAACTGCTCTGTCGATATCTTCATCAGACATGTTGGAACCTGCTGTAATTGTGATGTGCTGTTCTTTTCCTGTTCCAAGGTCTTTTGCAGATACATTTACAATACCATTTGCATCGATATCGAATGTTACTTCAATCTGCGGGATTCCACGTGGTGCCGGCGGAATTCCATCCAGTCTGAACTGTCCGAGGGACTTGTTGTCTCTTGCGAACTGTCTTTCACCCTGTACAACATTGATATCTACTGCTGTCTGGTTGTCTGCAGCTGTAGAGAAGATCTGGCTCTTCTTTGTCGGGATTGTTGTATTTCTTTCAATCAGCCTTGTTGCAACACCACCCATTGTTTCGATGGAAAGTGACAGTGGTGTAACATCAAGAAGAAGGATGTCGCCTGCGCCTGCTTCTCCGGCAAGTTTACCACCCTGGATGGAAGCACCAAGTGCAACACATTCATCCGGATTCAGAGATTTGCTTGGCTCTTTTCCTGTCAGCTGTCTTACTTTATCCTGTACAGCCGGAATACGTGTAGAACCACCTACCAGAAGTACCTGGCCAAGATCTGACGGACGAAGTCCTGCGTCAGAAAGCGCTCTCTGAACAGGCTCTGCTGTCTTTTCTACCAGATCGCTTGTCAGTTCATCAAATTTTGCTCTTGTCAGATCCATATCAAAATGTTTCGGTCCTTCAGATGTTGCTGTGATGAACGGAAGGTTGATATTGGTTGTTGTAGCGGAAGAAAGTTCTTTCTTTGCTTTTTCTGCCGCTTCTTTTAATCTCTGAAGAGCCATCTTGTCATTAGAAAGGTCTACGCCTTCTTTTGCCTTGAAATCAGCCAGCATGTAGTCTGTGATCTTCTGGTCGAAGTCGTCACCGCCAAGTCTGTTGTTTCCGGCTGTGGAAAGTACTTCGATAACACCGTCTCCGATATCGATGATGGAAACGTCGAATGTACCGCCGCCAAGGTCGTATACCATGATCTTCTGTTCTTTTTCATTGTCAAGTCCGTAAGCAAGTGCTGCTGCTGTAGGCTCGTTGATGATACGTTTTACATCCAGTCCTGCGATTTTACCGGCATCCTTTGTTGCCTGACGCTGTGCATCATTAAAGTAAGCAGGCACTGTAATAACTGCTTCTGTCACTTTCTCACCAAGGTATCCTTCTGCGTCTGCTTTCAGTTTCTGAAGGATCATTGCAGAAATCTCCTGCGGAGAATACTGTTTTCCGTCGATGTTTACTTTCTCATTTGTTCCCATCTTCCTTTTGATGGAAGAAATTGTTTTGTCTGCATTTGTAACTGCCTGACGTTTTGCAGGTTCACCTACAAGACGTTCTCCGTTCTTTGTAAATGCGACTACAGATGGAGTCGTTCTTGCGCCTTCTGTATTTGCGATAACGGTCGGCTGTCCACCTTCCATTACAGCAACACAACTGTTTGTTGTACCTAAGTCAATACCAATAATTTTGCCCATAATGCATTCCTCCTGATTTATTTCATTTTTCTTAATTAGCTACTTTTACCATGCTGTGTCTTACCACACTGTCACGGTACATATACCCTTTCTGGAATTCCTCCACGATAATATTCTCACCGGCTTCTTCGTCTTCCACATGCATCACCGCATTATGAAAGTCCGGATTGAATTCCTGTCCCAGGGCCTCGATCTGCTTGACGCCTGCGTCTTCCAGCGTCTTCATAAGCTGTCTATATACTTTATCCATGCCGTCTACAAACGGATCGTCTTTCTTTCCGTCTTCAACGCTCTGGAACCCTCTCTCGAAATTATCGATAACAGGCAGGATCTTCTCAATGATGTCCTTTGCTCCAATCTCATACATGGCCGATTTTTCTTTTTCAGTACGCTTTCTGTAATTGTCAAACTCCGCCATCTGGCGTGTCAGCTTATCGGTCAGATCTTCGATCTTCTCATCTTTTGGATCCTTTTTATTCTTTCTTTTAAAGAATCCCTTCTTTTCTTTGCCGTCGTCCGAAGCTTCCTGGCCGTCTGTGCTTTCCGGCGCGCCGGTCTCTTCCGCTTCATCCTGTGCGGTTTCATCCTCTACAGGAATCTCACCGTTTTGCTCAGCCTGCTTTTTCGCTTCTTCTACGGCCTCTTTTACCATTTCTTCCTGATTCTTACTTTCTCCCACCAGGATACCACCTTTCTGCTTTTGCTCTATTCTTTTTTGTGAAATATCGTATCCAGCTCAGTCTGCAGTGTTTTCAGTGTGTCCATGACATGTTCATAGTCCATACGCTTCGGTCCGATAATCCCTATCGTTCCCTGCATGCCTTCTCCTAATTCATAGGTTGCTGTCACAATACTGCAGTCCTTCATGTTCTGTACCGGAGTCTCATTTCCGATATAAACCTGTATTCCCTTAGTGTCACTGGAAAGTGTCTGGGTGACAAGTTCCGAAAGCTGCTGTTTTTCCTCAAAGGCACTGATGATTTCCTGTGCGCTTTGCTTGTCGGATAATTCCGGATAACGGAAAATGTTGGTGGCTCCGCTTGTATAGATCTCCATGTCCTGATCGAGCTGAATCACATTGCCTACCGCATCCAGCACATCGCTGATCACTCCGCTGTGAATGCCTGCCTGTTCTTTGAGCTTGGCAATCAGTCCCAGTGTAATCTGATCGATGGACATGCCGTTCAGCGTCGTATTCAAAAGCATGTTCAGCTTTAGAAGCGTCTCGCTTCCCAGATCCTGGTCAACCCGGATGATCTGGTTCTTGACAATGTTTCCTTCCAGCACAATGACTGCGATCAACTGTTCCTCATCAACCTGGGAAAGCTGAATAAATTTCAGCCGGTTTTTCATGCTGACAGGCGCGGATACCATCGTGGCGTAATTTGTATTGTTAGCCAGTACTTTCGCCGCCTGTTTCAAAAGCTGATCCATCTTATCCGCCTTCTGAAGCATCTGTTCCTTGATTTCCGTCACTTCCTGCTCTTTATCCTGCATGAGCATATCGACATAAAGCCGATATCCCTTGTCAGACGGAATACGTCCTGCAGACGTATGAGGCTGAAAAATATATCCAAGTTCTTCCAGATCCGCCATCTCATTCCGGATTGTAGCGGAACTTAAATTCAGATCGGTGTACTTGGAAATTGTTCTGGAACCAACCGGCTCACCTGTCTCCAGATAGTTCTGAATGACTGCTTTTAATATCTTCAGTTTTCTTTCACTCAGTTCCCGGATTAATTCCATTCAGATCCTCCTTCCGTCTTATTAGCACTCATTTATTTCGAGTGCTAATATCTACGTTTACTAATTTAGCACTCCCGCACACATTTGTCAACACCGATTCTGTATCTTTTTTGTGTCTTTCTACATATTCAGAAGTCCCACAGCAAGGATTATCATTCCATACGCTACCCACTGCCTTTTCGTAAGTTTCTCTTTGAAAAGGATCACTCCTGCTACTCCTATTACCGCCATCGCCGCAATGCTATAGGTCGGATAGGCAATGACCGCAGGGACATCGGCCAGTGCCCACAGCAGAAACCGGGCCGAAAAATAATTTGGAATTCCAATGAGAACTCCAAATAGAATTTCATTTTTTGTAATCCGCTCCCTGTTTCGTGCAACAAGCAGACCACTGATTACTCCGGAAACAAGAAAGGAAAGCATCAGGAAAAAGCTTCCAAAGGATGTTTTCCCGTATGCGTCATAAAACTTGGCCATGGCATCTCCCAGGCCTCCGCCAAGTAAAAGAAGTACAAGTCCGGCCTTGGAGCTTCCTCCCGTCCGGACCGCTCCTTTCTCCAGATTGATGAGCAAAATGGCAACCACCGCAATCAGAAGTCCGATTCCCTGGTTCCATCCCGGTTTTTCTCCAAACCAGAGGACTGCAAGCGCGGACGGGACGATCACGCCAAGCTTCATAAAGGTAGAGGACAGGATAACGCCGTTTTTCCGCACATTCCACTGCAGAAGAATAAAGGATCCGCAGTAAAGAAGGCCCGTGCCAATACCAAATCCTACCGCCGTCATAGTGCCGTTTTCCCCGACATGCCCCAGGTTTTTCCCCGTTGTCAAAAGTCCTGCAATAACACAGACTGCGTAGTTCATCAGCAGAATGCCGTATTTTCCCCGGCAGTACGTCTCGCTTGCACGCATAAAAACCGAAACTCCTGCGCTGCAGAGAATTGCCAGAATCAAATTGATCATATTTCTTCCTCCTCTTCCTTCAGAAAGCAGGCCATCACATAATTGCTCACATCAATTCCATGGTCTGTCAAGGCAATACGCCCCTGCTTTCTTTGCATGAGATGCTCCTGTTCCAGTTCCCGGATCTCATCTCCATAAATTTCTTCCACCGTATGGTGAAACCGCGCCGCAAACTCTGCTTCGGAAACACCTTCCATCATTCTAAGCCCCAGAAACATCGTCTCTTCCTGAGCTTCCCGCCCGGATAGTTTCTGCACTTCTTCCCTTGTCAGAAGCAGCGCTTCTTTCGGCTCGTTTTCACTCCAGATTTCCACATATTTCTTCCTGTCCCGGAGATTACTCCACCTCTGCTCTTCAAAAAGAGAGGCTGCCCCGACTCCAAATCCCAGATACGGAATTCTTCTCCAATAACCGATATTGTGTCTGCATTCTTTCCCTTTCTTTGCGTAATTGGAAATTTCGTACCGTTCATATCCGTATCCTTGCAGAATCTCTTTTGTCCGCTCATACATCTGCCGCTCAGTCTCCTCATCCGGCAGGGGCGGATGGTCCTTTGGATGATCCGTCTTTTCATACCAATCCCAAAACAGCGTTCCTTCCTCCAGAATCAGACTGTACGCCGAGATATGCTCCGGACAAAGACTGCATACCCGTTCCAGTGTCTTCTCATAACTTTTCAGTGTCTGACCCGGAATTGCAGACATCAGATCGATATTAATATTGGCAAAACCTGCCTTTCTCGCCGCTTCATACGTATTTCGGAAATCCTGCCATGTATGAATTCTTCCAAGAGTATGGAGCTCCTGGTCATCCGCAGACTGTAACCCGATACTCAAACGGTTGATCCCGGCCTTTCTATAAGCCTCCATCTTCTCTTTTCCATCAGTCCCCGGATTGAGTTCCATAGTAATCTCCGCATTCGGAGAAAGCGAAAATGATTCCCTCACCGTCCTGAGAATCCCGTCAACTGCCTCCGGCGGCAGAATCGACGGCGTACCGCCTCCCAGAAAGACGGTGCTGACTTCATATTCCTCTGCCATTTTCGAAGCAGTACTGATCTCCCTCCGAAGAGCCCGGACATACGCTTCCTGTTCTTCCTTTCCGGCAGGGCCGGACAGGAAATCACAATACGCACATTTCTGCACACAGAAAGGTATATGAATATATATTTCCAGTTCTTGTTTCATCTATTTATCCTCATTTCATAATCATTATTGGGGACGTGTACCTGTGCATCGGTACACGTCCCCAATGAAAAAAATTAGAAAATTCTGACTATTTGTCGTCGAGTTTCAGTACGCTCATGAATGCTTTCTGTGGGATCTCTACGTTTCCTACCTGGCGCATTCGTTTCTTTCCTTCTTTCTGTTTTTCGAGGAGTTTCCGTTTTCGGGAGATATCTCCTCCATAACATTTTGCAAGGACGTCTTTTCTGAGTGCTTTTACTGTTTCTCTTGCGATGATCTTTCCGCCGATGGCTGCCTGGATCGGAATCTCAAACAGCTGTCTTGGAATTTCTTCTTTTAATTTTTCGCACATCTTGCGTCCTCTGTCGTAGGCGCTTCCCTCAAAAACGATGAAGGAAAGGGCATCCACCTCTTCTTTATTGACAAGAATGTCGAGTTTCACGAGGGAGGACTGTTTGTATCCGAGCATCTCATAGTCGAAGGATGCGTATCCTCTGGATCTGGATTTCAGGGCGTCAAAGAAATCGTAGATGATCTCATTGAGCGGCAGGTGGTAGTGAAGGACCGCTCTGGTCGCTTCGATGTATTCCATTCCCTGGTATTCTCCTCTTCGTTCCTGACAGAGGTCCATGATTGCCCCGATGAATTCGGAGGTTACCATGATCTCCGCTTTGACCATCGGCTCTTCCATGTAGTCGATCTCACTTGGCTCCGGCAGGTTGGACGGATTTGTAAGTTCGATGACTTCGCCGTTAGTCTTGTGGACTTTATAGATAACGCTTGGTGCGGTTGTGACGAGATCCAGATTGTATTCTCTCTCCAGACGCTCCTGGATAATTTCCAGATGAAGCAGTCCTAAAAATCCGCAGCGGAATCCGAATCCGAGTGCAATGGACGTCTCCGGCTCAAACTGAAGGGAAGCGTCGTTTAGCTGAAGCTTCTCAAGGGCATCCCGGAGATCCGGGTACTTGGCTCCGTCTGCCGGGTACATACCGCAGTATACCATCGGGTTGACTTTCTTATATCCCGGAAGCGGCTCGTCGCACGGACGATCTGCGTCTGTAACGGTATCGCCGACTCTGGCGTCTTTTACATTTTTGATGCTGGCGGTGATATAGCCGACCATTCCTGCGCTCAGTTCGTCACATGGAATAAAGCGTCCGGCTCCGAAGTAGCCGACTTCTACAACCTCTTCTTTTGCCCCGGTTGCCATCATCTGGATTTTGGTTCCTTTTTTTACGGTTCCTTCTTTGATCCGGCAGAATACGATGACTCCTTTATAGGAATCATAGACCGAATCAAAGATCAGTGCCTGAAGCGGGGCCTCCGGATCTCCTTCCGGTGCCGGAATCTTATGCACGATCTCTTCGAGCACCTGGTCGATATTCAGTCCGGTCTTGGCGGAGATCCGCGGTGCGTCTGTGGCTTCAATTCCGATGACGTCTTCAATTTCTTCTGCCACACGGTCCGGATCCGCACTCGGCAGATCGACCTTATTGATTACCGGAAAAACATCCAGATCGTGATCCAGTGCCAGATAGACATTTGCAAGCGTCTGTGCTTCCACGCCCTGTGCCGCGTCCACCACGAGAATTGCCCCGTCGCAGGCCGCAAGGCTTCTGGATACCTCATAGTTAAAGTCCACATGTCCCGGCGTGTCAATCAGGTTGAAAACGTATTCCTCCCCGTCCTTTGCCTTGTAGACTGTGCGGACTGTCTGTGCCTTGATTGTGATTCCTCTTTCCCGTTCCAGATCCATATTATCCAGTACCTGGGACTGCATCTCCCTGCTTGTCAGAAGTCCGGTATCTTCAATGATCCGGTCCGCAAGCGTCGACTTCCCATGGTCGATATGGGCAATGATGCAGAAATTCCGTATATGTTTTTGATCAATTACTGACAATGTAAAATCCTCCAATCAACTCATTATAACTGCTGTATCTTATATTAACTACTGTATTGTACAATCAGAAGCTCCACCGCCATTGTATCGGCAAGCCTTCCTGTCTTGACCTCCTCTTCTGTCGAAGCACAGTCCTCCAGAATCTGCCGAAGACTGGAAGGAGAAAACTTCTGTGCCTGTGCCAGATAGCGTCCCACCGCAAACGGCGGAACCTTGACATTTTCACTGATCTCTTTTTTCCCGTATCCCCGTCTGTTCATCTCAGATACTTCCAGCAGAATACGGAACTGCCGTGTCATCAGAAAGAGAATCCGCATCGGCGGCTCTTTTAAGGCCAGCAGATCATAATAATACATCAGCGCCTGCTTCTGCTTCTGATCTGCCACGGCATTGACCATGTCGAAAATCTTGTTGTCTATGTGGGTCGTACAGATTTCTTCTATATCATGAATGGTAATCTCCTGTTTCCCAAGAGTATAGCAGAACAGCTTCTCAAGCTCGCCGTGGATATTTTCCATATCTTCCCCGACTTTCGTGAGAAAATACCGGACCGTCGACTGGGTAATCTGCCGTCCTTCCTTCTTCACCATGGAGAGTACCCATTTCTGCAAAGTATTGCCGTCCTGTCTGGTCATCTCCACAATGCGCCCTTTTTCCTTTACCGCCTTGTATAGCTTTCCCCGCTTGTCCACTTCGCTCTCCACAAAAAGAAAGCACGTCGTCTCCGGCATGCTGCGGATATACTCCGCAAGCTCCGGAGAGGCGCCTTTGAAAAATCCGGTGTCCTCCATCACAATCAGTCGTCGCGGGGCGAAGAACGGAAGCGTCTCGGCAAGATCGATGACCTGTCTGACATCCGTTCCCTTCCCCTCGTAATACGCATAGTTCATCGTATCCCCTTCGGGGAGCATCGCCTTGGAAAGCCTGTCCTTATACTGCTTTTTGAGATAGCTCTCCTCACCGTACAAAAGATATACCTGTTTAAATTGTCCTGTTTTGAGATCTTCATTTAAACTTTTCATACCGCTATTCTAGCATAGAACATGTTTTTCCGTAAACACCCTATTCCAAAAATTTTCGGATGGTCATTGTCTCCCCTTTGACCAGCAATGTGATGGCTCCGTCCTCTTTTGTACAGAATGTCTGGATTCCACAGGTTTCCAGACGTTTCAGAAGCTTTTCTCCCGGATGTCCGTATGGATTGTCTTTTCCCGCAGAAATCAGTGCATACCTTGCATTGTTCTGTTCTAAAAACGCTTCTGTCGCTGCTCCGTCAGAACCGTGATGGGGAACTTTCAGTACGGTATAGGTTCCTGAACCGCTTTCTCCCTGTAAGAAGTCTTCTTCTCCTGCTCCTTCCAGATCCCCGGTAAAGAGCATGGAAAACTTCCCGCTGGAAAGTTTTAAAATCATGGATGCTTCATTTCCCGGTTCTCCTCCATATTCTTCGGAAGGGCCAAGACAGGAAAGCTCTGTCCCTGCCCTGTCCCGGATTGCTTCCCCCGCTTTCATGGTCCGCACTTTTGTCCCTGCTCTTTTTGCGGTCCGTGCCAGATTTTCAAGACCTTCATCCCACAGATGCTGCTCGGGCAGAACCAGTGTCCGGATGCCGACGCCCACCTCCTGGCGCTCCAGCATTTCCTGTATCCCGCTGATGTGATCCGTATCCCCATGGGAAATCAGGACATAATCCAACATCCGGATTCTCTTGCTTTCCAGAAACGGCTCCAGCGTGTATTTTGCCAGCATCTCTTCCGATGTGCTTCCTCCGTCTACCAGACAGTCCAGTCCTCCCGGCATCCGGATCAAAATCCCATCCCCCTGACCCACGTCTATCATGGTGACTTTCAGCTCTCCGTAATGCTGGCTCCATGGGCCAAGAAGCAGAGTCAGTGCAAATATAAGGGCGGACATCCCCGATTTTCCCTTTCCTTTTCGGAACAGCAGATATACCAGCATCAGCAAAAACAGATAGAGAAGAATCTGGATTGTATCCGGCTTTCCGGTGACAATTCTTGCAAAAGGCAGTTTCAGCATGATCCGGCAGTTCCATTCGTAAAACATCAGAACCGCCTTACTGATCCAGAGAATGACATCCGCAAGAGGGGGCAGCACCAGACAGCAGATGCTTCCCAAAAGACCGGCTCCCATGACAACCGACATCATCGGAATTACCCAGATATTCACAAGGACCGAGTACAGCGGAAATTCATAATAGGAAGAAAGAAGGACAGGAAAGGTCAGAAGCTGAATGCACAGCCCCGGATACACTGCCCAAAGCAGTTTCTGCCGGATGGTTTTCTTCCTTTTTATTCCAGGAGTTTTCTCTTTTTTTCTTTCCTTTTCTTTCAGTTCCTCCAACCGGATTCGCAGCTCTTCCCCTCCCCAGATGGCAAAGATCGCACCAAACGAGAGGAGAAATCCCGGATCAAATACGGAAAGAGGCGCTGTCCCCACAATCACAGCAGCGGAAACGACAAGGCTTGTCAAAAGGTCATAGACTCTTCCCGTCACCTCTGCTCCCATCCGGATAAAATACATGTAAACTGCTCTTCTTGCCGAGACACTGAATCCCGTCATCACCGCATACGGGAGCAAAACAAGTATACCCAGGGCGGCGCTTCCAGAAAACGGGACTCCCGCCTTTCGCATTGTCCGGTAAATCAAAAGACCGATAAAGGACACATGAAGCCCCGAGACCGCCAGAAGATGAGCAATTCCGTTTTTCTGATACAGCTCTTTCACCTCCGGATCCAGGGCACTTTTATCTCCCAGGAGAATTCCGCTTAAAACCGCACCCTCGTCCCCCATTCTGTCCAGAAGTTCTTTCTTCCACCGCTCCCGAAGAGAGGCAATCCATTCTTTTCCATATTGAATTGTGTTGTCTGTAACTTTGATTGATTCCGGAAAGATCATTCCGTAGATATTCTGATTCTGATAATAAGACCGGGAATCGAATGTTCCCGGATTAGAAGCCCTTTCAAACAGATGAAAGGTGCCTGTGACTATGATCGTATTGCCGATCCTGTAATCGCTCCACTCGGAGCTGTAGATGATATACGCCCTGTCTCCCGCACGAAGATACCATGTCGGACCCTTTTCCCTTTGTTCTCTTTTAAAAATACGCCCGCTCACACAGATCTTTTCTCCGTCCATCCGCAGTACTTCCGGCGGGAACTCCCATTTGGCTCCCGCCCAGAAGACCAGACAGCGGATCACAAGAAAAACAAGGCACATTACTGCAAGCGGCCTGTTTTTCAATCTTTATTTTTCTCCTTCCACAAGATCCAGATTTCTCGACAGCGGCTGGTCCAGCGGAACGCTTTCGCCGAAGTTGATATTACTCTCACCGTTGATGGAAATCTGTACCTGGCCTGCCATCCCGCTCTCCACAATCGAATTGACGATCGAGTAAATCAGGATCTCAGGCTTTACATTGGATTTCATGTTCATCAGTTCCTGATCAAAATTGACATAGCAGATCTGATCCCTTGTGGATACACTCAAGATCTTGGTATTGGCCGGAATCGTTGCATAGGCTCCCGAAGAGGACGGCCCCTTCAACAGCTGCTCAATCACCAGACGTTCCATGGAGATATTACTGTTGTACCGGACATTATTTACCGTTTCCTTAACCAGTTTGTCCCCGTCTTTGTTGGCGAAATAAAGCGTCAGTGACGTAGACTGATAGGAGTGGAGCGAAGATCCGACATTCTGTATAAAATCCTCGTTACTCATCAGGCCGACCGGCGTATTGTCTGCCGCCATCAAAGGCTCCTCTCCGATATAAAAAGAGACATAATCAATCCCGGAGATCTGTACCAGTGATTTTACAACCGCCGCTCTCAAAAGCACTTCTTCTGCGGCATCCAGAGATGTGTATTTCTCATTAAAAGTAAGATCCACCTGTTTCCCGTCGATCTCAAACTCTTCCACCCTCACGTCATTCTGAAACGGGGTCTGATAGTCCTCTGACTCTTCAGCCGGTTTTTCCAGTGCATCCAGCACATACTGTACCTGCTCCGCCTTTGACCCGTCTTTCTTTTCCCCGGCAATTCTCACAAGTTCCGTCTTATCCGCACTTAAGTAAAACAGTCCAAACTCTCCCTGCTTGACCTGCTCTCCTCTCCTGCAGCCGGACAGGAGACCAGACGCCATGAGTATAACAAGCAGAAATGATACAATCCTTTTTCCTTTCATGGTCTCCTCCTCTTATTTTGCATTTGCCACATATTTCAACGGAATCCGCACGGTAAACGTCGTGCCCTCCCCTTCTTCACTGTACACTTTGATAGCCCCTCTGTGCATGATCACAGCGCTTCGTGCAATGGCAAGCCCAAGTCCCGTTCCTCCGATTTCCCTGGAATGAGATTTGTCCACGCGGTAGAATCTCTCGAAAATATGTTCCTGCGCTTCTTTTGGAATTCCCATTCCGGAATCCGCCACTTTTAAATAGAAAAACTTATGGTCTGCGTTTAACGATACATGCACCCAGCCATTTTCATGATTGTACTTGATGGCATTTTCCACCAGATTGCTGACTGCGAGGGAAAGTTTGGTCTCATCCACTTCCGCCTCCACAGTACGGAATGTCTCAAAAACAAGCTCGATATTCTGCTTCTGTGCAATCGGCTTGAGTCTTTTTAAAATCCGCTCTACAATGAGGTTGATATCCATCATTTCAATATTCATATCATTGGAAGTCTTATCCATCTTCACAAGAGACAACAGATCGTTGATAATCTTGTTCTCCCGTTCGATCTCCTCCGACATATCTCCCATAAACTCCCGGTAGAGCTCTGCCGGCACTTCCTCCTGGGACAGAAGAGAATCCGCCAGCACCTTCATGGAAGTAAGCGGCGTCTTCAACTCATGTGAGACATTAGAAACAAATTCCTGTCTCGATTCGTCCAGAACCTTGAATCTTCCGATCATCTTATTGAACGCCTCCGAAAACCGGATGGTCTCCAGAAATGCATTTTCATGGAGATCGTCTTCCTCATAACTTTCTGTCATGTTTTCGACTGCTTTTGTAATCCGGTTCAGCGGACGCGTAATGTAAAAGCTGATCAGCACGCCCACCGCAATCAATACAACAAACACCGTAATGATGATAATATCCAGCGTCTGTCTCAGATTTTCCTGAATATCCACAATATTGTCCGTGGAAACACTAGCGAGCATAACACCGACAATCTCTTTGGACGCAGTCCCCTGAATCGGAGACGTCACTTCGATATAGCTGTTCCGGTCGTCATAATTGCTGACTGTTTCACCTTCAAAACACTTGATCACATCACCGGAAATGATCGTCTTGCCCGCATCCAGATCGTACGAATCCTCAATGATCCGGTAAGACTGATCGATAATCATGACCCGGCCGTTATAAATGTTGGAAAACTGTGTGATCTCCGCGTCGATCGTCTCCGGGATATCTCCCGAAAGTGTGTCCAGCACGGAAAGCTGGTTGCAGAGAATCGTACACTGATTCTGAATCTCTGCCATGCGGATTGAGACAGAGTGGCTCTCGTTGGACCGCAGAACCACAAAACGTAAAATCAGACACGGCACCATTCCCATAAAAAGAATCAGCAGGAAAATCAGAAACCTGAGACTTTTAAACGGATGGTGCCTGAGTTTTAACTTACCCCCTAAAATAGTAACCAACTCCCCATTTTGTATATACATATTTCGGATCACTCGGGTTCACTTCGATCTTCTCACGAAGTCTTCTGATATGTACATCCACAGTCCTTGCATCGCCCGGATACTCATATCCCCAGACAAGATTTAACAGATCCTCTCTGGAATATACCTTGTTCGGGTTGTGGGCCAGAAGTTCCAGAAGATCAAATTCTTTTGCCGTCAGGTTAATCTCTCTGTCTTTGGAAAATACTCTTCTGCTCTCACAGTCAAGCTTTAAGTCTCCTTTGACAATGACCTTCGCATCTTTTCCATCTTTTTCCTTCTTGCCTGTCCGGCGCATGATGGCCTTGATCCTTGCCTTTACCTCCAGAATATTAAACGGCTTTGTGATATAGTCGTCCGCACCATACTCGAGTCCAAGAATCTTGTCCATGTCGTCGCCTTTTGCCGTCAGCATCACAATCGGTACATCCGAAAATTCTCTGATCTGCTGGCATACTTCAAACCCGTCCAGCTTCGGAAGCATGATATCCAGAAGAATCATGTCGTAATCATTGTCCCGTGCATAGGCCAAAGCTTCTTCCCCGTCGTATGCGCAGTCCACTTCCATGCCGTCCTGTTCCAGACTGAAGCGTATTCCTTTTACAATCAGTTTTTCATCGTCTACAACCAATACCCTTTTTGCCATGTTTCTCCCTCGCTACACTGTTATCTTATCTTTAATCTTTTCAAAAACTCCATCCTTGATACCGGAAATATTTTTAATTTCATCGATGGAATCAAAGTTCCCATGTTCTGTTCTGTACTGAAGAATCGCCTCAGCCTTTGCCTCACCGATCCCCGGAAGCGTCATCAGTTCCTCCCTGGAAGCCTGGTTGAGATTGACGAGCCCACCGGCTGCTTCCGGGGATCCGCTTCCGGCTCCTTGCGGGATTGCCGGATTTGCTCCGCTTACTTCCTCTTTGTCCGGCACGTAAATCCTGGCTCCATCTGTCAGAACCTCCGCCAGATTCAGCCAGGAAGCCTCGGCCTCCTCAGTCACGCCGCCCGCCATCTCGATCGCCTGATAAACTCTGCTTCCGGCAGGAAGCGTCACAACACCTTCTTTTTGGACTTCCCCGCAGACGTAGACAACAATCATCTCCGTCTCTGTCTTCTTCCGGTTTTTTGACTCTTCTTCCCCGGCAGACTTCTGCTCAGTATCTTCTTCCAAAACAGCCTCCTTCTCTGACTCTTCCTCCAGAAGCACCACCGTCTCTTCCGGTTCGGCCTCCTTACCGCCGCATCCTGCAAACACCAGAAAAATCAGAACTGCCGCCATACAAAACAATTTTCTTTTCTTTCTATGCATAGTACTCCTTTACCGCAGCCGATAAAAGCCCCCTCTATGCAGATAGTTCTATTGTAACGAATTTCTTTTTAAATTACAACTCTATTTCCACTGGAAAATCGCAATTCCGATCAGCGCAAGCAGAAGCCCTCCCGCCTTTCTCCATTCAAACGGACTTTTGTCCATTCCAAAGAGTCCGAAAAGTTCAATGACATAAGCCACTATCAACTGCGCAATGACAATCAGAAGCGCCGCCTTTGCCGGCCCCAGCTGATCCATGCTTTTGATTACAGTCCAGGTGATGCCCGCACCAATGGCTCCTCCAAGCAGCATATACTTTGGCTGTACTTCCATCAGACTTCCAACGGAATCCCTGCCTGCAAAAAACCAGACGATCAGACAGACGATAAATGCAGAAAACTGGACCCACATATTACTGACCCACATTCCCGCCGTCTTCGTCACCTGTGTATTAAAAACACCCTGCACACTCATCAGCGCACCGGAAATCAATGCAATAATAAAACCGGTCATACCGGAAATCCCTCCTTTCTTCTATATAAGAAGGTAGTCTTTCCAGTATGCCGGTTTTTATTCTTTATTCCAGGATCTCATCCAGAATCCGTATCAGTTCGTCCACTTCTTTTTCTGTGATAATCAGAGGCGGTACAAACCGGATTACGTCACTTCCTGCGCTGATCAGAAGCAGTCCCTTTTCCAGTGCTTTTTTCGTCACTTCCGCCGGAGAAATACTGAGCTGTATTCCCTGCATCAGACCTTTTCCTTTGCAGGCCAGAATGCAGTCGTGTTTCTTTGCCAGTTCCTCAAGCTGTTTTTTCAGATAAGCTCCGATTTCCTTAACATGCTCCGGAATGTGTTTCTCTTCAAAGATCTCAACGGTCTTTGCCACAGCCGCACAGGCAAGCGGTCCGCCGCCGTAAGTCGTACCGTGGTCTCCCGGGGCAAGTGAATACTCTGCCACTTTCTCCGTCATGGCAAACGCCCCTACCGGGAATCCGCTTCCGATGGCTTTTGCCATAGTCATAATATCCGGACGCACGCCGTATTCCTGCCATGCAAAGAAGGAGCCGGTCCGGCCCATGCCGCACTGTACTTCATCGCAGATCATCAGAATATCGTTTTCATCACAGATCTTGCGGATTCCTTTCATGAATTCTTCCGTCGCCACGTTAATTCCGCCTTCGCCCTGCACCGGCTCTACAATGATGGCGCAGGTCCTGTCTGTCACCAGTGCTTTCACACTGTCCAGATCATTAAGCTTTGCAAACTTCACACCCGGAACAAGCGGCTCAAACGGCTCCTGATAAGCTTTGTGGCCTGTCACGGAAACAGAACCGAATCCCCGTCCGTGGAAAGATTCTTCCATGGCAATCCATTCAAATCTTCCACTCTTTTTTGTATAGGCGTATTTTCTTGATGCTTTCAATGCACCTTCCACCGCCTCGCCGCCACTGTTGCAGAAAAAGATCCGGTCCATCCCGGACACCCTCTTCAGCGCTTCTGCCGCCTCTTTTGTTCTTGTATGATAGTAAAGATTGGAAGTGTGGGCCAGCTTGTCAATCTGGCTTTTCAGAGCCTCATTCCACTCTTTATTTCCGTATCCGAGAGAATTTACCGCATATCCGGCCGCGAAATCCAGATAAGCTTTACCCTCCGTATCGTACAGATACGCACCTTTTCCATACTCCAGGATCACTGGAGCCGGATTGTATGTGTGTACAAGCGCATTCTGTACGGAGTCCATATATGATTTATCCATGATAATACCGACACTCCTTGTCATTTAAAATTGCTGTACCAATTCCTTTGTTGGTAAAGATCTCAAGCAGCAGGCAATGCGGAATCCGACCGTCCAGAATATGAATCCGGGAAACTCCGTTTTCCAGCGCATCGATGCAGCTTTTCAGCTTCGGAAGCATACCGCCTTCGATGTAGCCTTCATTGATCAGACGGATCGCGTCTTCTGCGGAAAGCTCCGGAATCAATGTTTCCGGATCTTTTGGATCTTTGTAGACACCTTCGATATCTGTCAGGAAGGCAAGTTTCTCCGCTTTCACCGCTTTTGCGATAGCACATGCAGCTTCGTCCGCATTGACATTGTATGCCTGGAAATCATTGTCCAGACCAACGGAGCAGACTACCGGAAGGAAATCTTTTTCCAGAAGGTCAAAGAGGATCTTCGGCTCTACGTCGCAGACGCTTCCTACATATCCGATGTCCTCGCCGTCCACGTATTTTTTCGTCACTTTCAGAAGTCCGCCGTCAATGCCGCTGACTCCGATGGATTTAATTCCAAGCTCTTCCACGAGCTGTACCAGCTTTTTGTTGACTTTGGAAAGTACCATCTCCGCAATCTCCATCGTCTCTTCATCTGTTACGCGGAATCCGTTGACAAACTTCGTTTCCTTTCCGACTTTGTCAACCCACTTGCTGATCTCCTTGCCGCCGCCATGAACGATAATCGGCTTGAATCCACAGAGCTTTAACAGGACTACATCCTGGATGACTCTCTTTTCCTGTTCCTCATCGAGCATGGCGCTTCCGCCGTATTTTACTACGATGATCTTTCTGTTGAAACGCTGAATGTACGGGAGCGCTTCAATCAGCACTTCTGCCTTGTCCAGATATTTCTGCATACTCTTGTCCATTTTTCCTACCTCCTAGCTTCTGTAGTCCGCATTGATTTTAATATAATCATATGTAAGGTCGCATCCCCATGCAGATGCTTCTTCCGTTCCCATCTTGATGTCCGCAATGGCTGTCACTTCCGGCTGCGAGAGAATCTCTGTCGCTTTTTCCTCGCTGTAGGCAACAGCAGTACCGTTTTCCGTAATCTGAATCTTTCCTGCCTTGCTCTCGAAGAACAGATCAACCTTCTCCGGATCGAACTGTGCCCCTGAATATCCCATGGCACAGAAGATTCGTCCCCAGTTGGCATCGTGTCCTGCAATGGCTGTCTTCGTAAGGTCAGAGCATACGATGGATTTTGCCAGGGTCTTTGCCTGCTCTTTTGTCTCGGCTCCGATGACTTTTGCCTCAAACAGAGCCGTGGCTCCCTCGCCGTCTCCTGCAATCTTCTTTGCCAGATAAACATTGATCTCATGAAGTGCCTGGCAGAATGCCTCATACTCCGGTGTTCCCTCTTTGATCTCCTCATTTCCGGCTACTCCGTTTGCAAGGAGAAGTACGGTGTCATTTGTGGAGGTGTCTCCATCTACGGAGATCATGTTATAAGTATCCTGCACATCCGCGCTCAGCGCCTTCTGAAGCGCCTCTTTGGAAATGACTGCGTCTGTGGTGATGAAACTTAACATCGTGCACATATTCGGATGAATCATTCCGGAACCTTTTGCCATTCCGCCGATAGTCACTGTCACGCCGCCAACTTCGATCTCAGCTGCCAGTTCCTTCTCTACGGTATCTGTCGTCATGATGGCTTTTGCCGCCAGTGTTCCATTCTCGATGGAATCATTCTTTTTCTCCGCAAGTGCCTTGACTCCTGCTTTCATACGGTCAATCGGGAGCTGGCGTCCGATCTCTCCGGTCGATCCAAGGGCTACGCTGTCTGCCGGAATTCCGAGTGCTTCCGCTGCCGCCCTGGCAGTCTCCTCACAGTAGTACATTCCTTCTTCTCCGGTGCAGGCATTTGCAATGCCGGAGTTAACAACGACAGCATGTACCGGTTTTCCGGAATCCACTACCTGACGGTCCCATTTCACCGGCGCTGCTTTTACGACATTCGTCGTGAATGTTCCTGCTGCCGCGCACGGCTTTTCACTGTAAATCAGTGCCATATCCGTCCTGCCCTCGTATTTGATCTTCGCTGCGGTGCTTGCTGCCTCAAATCCTTTTGCCTTTGTCACTCCGCCTTCTACTATCTTCATGTTCCCATCCTCCGTTCTGATCCCGGATTCTGCCCGGCATCTTTATTCTATAAATACTGTAATATTTTCTTCATTTAAAGTGAAATCATAATAATTCAGGTCTTCCCGTTTCGTCCATCCGATCCGGTTCCAGAATGCATTCCCGATATCATTTTGTGTAAAGGCAATCAGAGATACCTTGTTGATCCCCTCTGCCTGCAGCGCCCGCATGGACGCAGCCACCATCTGGCGACCGATTCCGTGCTTGCGGTATGCCTCCTCTACACAGACGTGGTAAAAGCATCCTCTTCTTCCATCGTGACCGCAGAGAATGCATCCTACGATCTTCCCGTCCTCTTCTGCCACTACACTGGTCGTCGGATTCCTCTTCAGGAAACGTTCCACACCCTCTCTTGAGTCGTCGATGCTGCGGATTCCAAATCCATGAATCGTTTTCCAGAGGTGATACACCTGGTCATAATCCTCAATTGTCATTATCCGAATCTTCATTTTCTCTTACGGGAACATCGGTACGAGATTCAGTCCTTCGTTCTCCGGAAGACCAAACATCAGATTCATATTCTGTACCGCCTGTCCTGCTGCTCCTTTCACCAGATTGTCCATTGCTCCCATCATGATCACTCTGCCCGTCCGCGGGTCAAGCTGGAAGTTCACATCTACATAATTGCTGCCTTCCACCCATTTAGTCTGCGGGCAGATGCCTTTCTCAAGCACTCTTACGAACTGCTCATTCTCATAATAGCGGTCATAGACTGCTTTCACTTCTTCATAGGAAACTTCTTTCTTTAAGGAAGCATAGGCTGTCACCAGAATTCCCCGGTTCATCGGCACCAGATGCGGTGTAAAATTCAGGACTGTCTTTACACCGGATGCGTAGGTCAGCTGCTCCTCGATCTCCGGTGTGTGCCGGTGGGAAGCCACTCCGTATGCTTTGATGTTTTCATTCACTTCGCAGTAAAGATTGTCCACCTTTGCTCCTCTTCCCGCTCCGGATGTCCCGGACTTGGCATCGATAATCAGTGTATTCATATCGATCAGTCCTTCTTTTGCAAGCGGATAGATGGAGAGAATCGAACAGGTCGGATAGCATCCCGGATTGGCGAGAATCCGCGCCCCTTTGATCTGCTCCCGGTTGATCTCACAGAGTCCATACACTGCCTCCGGCAGAAACTGCGGACTCTTGTGCTCGATCTTGTACCATTCCTCGTATACATTCTGATCTTTAATACGGAAATCCGCGCTTAAGTCAATCACTTTGACTTTGGAGAGAATGTCTTCATTTAATAAAGAAGCGCAAAATCCCTGCGGCGTTGCTGTGAAGATCACATCCACCTGATCTGCGAGTTCTTCCATATTGTCATCCTTACAGACGTCCTCTACAATCTGAAACATATTCTGGTAAACTGCTGCGTATTTCTGATCGATATAACTTCTGGAACCGTACCATTTGATCTCCACGTCCTTATGACCCATCAGGATCCGGACCAGTTCTCCTCCGGCATATCCAGTCGCTCCGATGATTCCTGCTTTTATCATGATTCTTTCGATCCTTTCTTTTCTTTCTATAGAATGCTCTGTTGGAATCGAGCTGTTTTGCTTGTAGTCTTTAGTATACAACCTTTTTTTTCCTTTCACAAGTATAAATACACATATTTTTTGTATAATTATTCTTCTTTTATGAATATTTTTTTGTGTATTATGCATTGTCTCTCGAAAAATCTTCTATTTTTATCTGATTTTCTACATTTTTCTGTTGCATAATTATAAAAAAAGGTGTATAGTAACACATGTGATTGACGAAAACAAAATTTCAGGAGGATATAGATATGAAAGAAAAAGTTGTACTGGCGTACTCAGGCGGACTGGATACTACCGCTGTCATCCCGTGGCTGAAGGAAACGTTTAACTATGATGTCATCTGCTGCTGTATCGACTGCGGTCAGGGAGAGGAGCTTGACGGACTGGAAGAACGTGCGAAAATGTCCGGCGCAAGCAAGCTTTATATTGAAAATATCGTAGATGAATTCTGCGAAGACTACATTATGCCTTGCGTACAGGCAGGCGCTGTTTATGAAAACAAATACCTGCTCGGTACTGCTATGGCTCGTCCGGGAATCGCAAAGAAACTTGTGGAAATCGCAAGAAAAGAAAATGCCGTAGCAATCTGCCACGGTGCAACCGGAAAAGGAAATGACCAGATCCGCTTTGAACTTGGAATCACTGCTCTCGCACCGGATCTGAAGATCATCGCTCCATGGAGAATGACAGATCTGTGGACCATGCAGTCCCGTGAAGATGAGATCGAATACTGCAAACAGCACGGCATTGATCTTCCATTTGATACAAAACACAGCTACAGCCGTGACCGGAACCTCTGGCATATCAGCCACGAAGGTCTGGAACTGGAAGATCCGTCCCAGGCTCCAAACTACGATGATCTGCTCGTACTTACCGTAACACCGGAAAAAGCACCGGATGAACCGGAAGAAGTGACCATGACATTCGAAAGCGGCGTACCGAAAACGCTGAACGGCAAAGAGATGAAAGTTTCCGAAATCATCACAGAGCTCAACAAACTCGGCGGAAAACACGGCATCGGTATCATCGATATCGTGGAAAACCGTGTTGTCGGCATGAAGTCCCGTGGTGTCTATGAAACTCCTGGCGGAACGATCCTGATGGAAGCACATCAGCAGCTGGAAGAACTCGTTCTCGACCGCGCTACCTATGAAGTGAAGAAAAACATGGGCAACAAACTCGCTCAGGTTGTCTACGAAGGAAAATGGTTTACACCGCTTCGTGAAGCAATCCAGGCATTTGTAACATCCACACAGAAATATGTGACAGGAGAAGTAAAATTCAGACTGTATAAAGGCAACATCATCAAAGCCGGAACAACCTCTCCATATTCTCTGTACAATGAATCACTTGCAAGCTTTACAACCGGCGATCTTTACGATCACCACGACGCTGACGGCTTCATCAACCTGTTCGGACTTCCGTTGAAAGTTCGCGCCATGAAGCTGATGGAAGAGAAAAATAATCAGAAATAATTCATAATCATGCATAATTATAAACCAGCTTCCGGGGAATGTTTATTCTCCGGAAGTTTTTGGCATCTTTATGTATCAGAGGTGAAAAAACACTGGAATTTCTAAGCCTATTCTGGTAAGATTATTAGAATCATACCTGTGAGGGAGGGAAAGAAAAATGGAAATCTTAACACTGAAACGACCGGACATTTCCTTTTCGGATGAGATCCGCTCCTATCGTCAGGAGTTTCTCGATGCGGGGAGCCCTCTCAATGGCTGCGGCCCTCTGGCCGACATGGAAGATCCGGCAGAATGGGTAGCACACACAGTACGCTTTGAAAAGGGCGATGATATCCCTGAGGATATGGTACCATCGACTCAGTTTATCTATGTCAGAGAGTCTGACGGCAAAATCCTCGGTACCATCCAGATCCGTCACTCCTTTACTCCATTTCTGGAAACATACGGCGGACATATCGGCTACTCCATCCGTCCAAGCGAACGTCGTAAGGGATACGCAAAGCAGATGCTTCACGACTGTCTTCCATACTGCAAAGAACTCGGACTGGAAAAGGTAATGGTCTCCTGCGTGGATACCAATGTCGCAAGCCGGAAGACGATCCTTGCAAACGGCGGCGTTTATGACGGCACTGTCTGGGAACCGGAAGAACAGGTAAACTTTGAACGGTACTGGATTACAGTGGAATAAACGAATTTCCTTATAAGCTAAAAACGGACATTTGCAGACGCAACTGTCCGTTTTTTCATTTCCCTACTATTTCATAAAAAATCTCTTGACTTATGTCCGAAATCGGATATAATGTACAATGTACGAAATCGGACAAGGGGTGAGCATATGCACTACTTAGGAGCAGAACAATATACTTATTTGGCAGGCGAAATCAATGCTTTATATCATGAAGCCGCTGTAAAAACGGGAATTTCAGACAGTGTTCAGAATATTTTATATGTACTCTGCGAGAAAGGCGGAAAATGTCTGCAAAGTGAGATCAGCAGACTCACAGGCATCAGCCGCCAGACCATCAATTCTGCCATCCGCAAATTAGAAAAAGAAGAAATTGTATATCTGGAACAAGGGAAAGGCAGAAATACCATTCTCTGTCTGACTGAAAAAGGGCAGAAATTTTCATTGGAAAAAATCTATCCTTTACACGAAATCGAAAACAAAATCTGGAGTGAGTGGACTCCGGAAGAACAGCAACAATACCTGGCTCTTACGAAAAAATATCGTGACGGATTAAAGAAATATATGGAAGCCCTGCTATAAATACAGGGAAGAATGATCTTTGGAAGGGAGGTGGCTTGATGTCGGCATCAGTACACTAAGGGGATTATCGTACTTGATATTGTCCCCTGTTTGAAAAACTATTTTGAAAATGAGAGGACAATTGAATATGAAAAAAATACAAAAGTGGAAATCACAATTTATCATCGTTGCATTAGGACAGGCAGTTTCCATGCTGGGCAGCCACGGTGTTCAGTTTGCCTTGATCTGGTGGCTTGCTGAGAAGACATCTTCGCCTTTCATGCTGGGAATATCAGGACTTGTCGCCTATCTCCCGATGTCGTTATTCAGCCCGATTGCAGGCATTGCGGCAGACCGTTACAACCGAAAGTTTATCTCTATTTTTTCGGACATGGCAATGGGAATCACTGCACTGATTTACGCAGTGATGCTGTACTTTTTTGACCTGCCTGTATGGACAGTATGTATTATGCTTTGTGTCAGAGGGATTGGCAGCACCTTTCAGCAGCCGGCCATACAGTCCATTATTCCGCAGCTTGTACCAAAAGACCAACTGATCAAAACCAATGGGTGGATGCAGCTTTTAAGTTCCGGTTCTTTCCTGATCGGGCCGGTCATCGGCGCAGTTTTATACTCACTCTTCCCTATGTCCATCGTTTTGGTGAGTGATGTGGCAGGAGCAATTTTAGCAAGCAGCGCATTAGCCATTGTGAAAATCCCAAAGTTGGAAAAAACAGACAAGGAAGAACAGCATTTTGTTGCAGAAATCAAAGAGGGGTTACAGGTATTTAAAGAAGATAAACGACTGTTTTACATTGTTGCCGCAGAAGCACTTTGCATGTTCTTTTACGCACCGCTCTCTTCTTTTTATCCATTGATGACAAGCGATTATTTTCAGTTGTCAGCCATGCACGGCAGTGCTGTGGAGCTGTCCTTTGCCGTCGGCATGATGGTAGCATCCCTCCTGTTTTCCAGCGTTTTAAAAGTAGAACGTAAAATCAGGGTTTCTTTTATCGGTCTGTTTGGAATGGGGATCACATCTCTGATCTGCGGCGTCATACCTCCGACTTATGTTGGCTGGTTCTTCTTTGCAGCAAGCTGTATCTGCCTGGGCGCTTCCGGAAATGTTCATACAATTCCACTGACTGCTTATATACAGGAAACCGTTGCTCCCAAAAAAATGGGACGGGCATTTTCGGTACTTACTTTGATTTCTTCCGTTACAATGCCGATTGGATTACTTTTCAGCAGTCCGATAGCAGAACAAGTAGGCGTGAATGTCTGGTTTTTCATTTCCGGCCTTTGCATGATTCTGCTGACCAGCCTTGTGTTTATCCGGTATTCGGTAAAAACAGAGGCATCAGAAAAAAGGTATAATGAGGAAAAGACAAATTAGAAATCCTGATTCACTAAAATCTCCAAAAAGATAAAAAGCGTGGCCCCGACAGCTCACCGGCTGCCGGGGCCCGCTTTGGCAATACGCTATGTTTCTCTTTTATCTTTCAAATGTATACTGAATTCTGGCAACCGCCGCAAGATCCTCGGTCACGCCTCTCCGGATCATGCTGTCTCCTCCTTTATTTCTTGCAGATCCATCTTTCAAATGGATTTCTGTCATCTTTTGCGATCCGGACTGTTCCTTTCCTGATCCCGGCTTCAATCCGGTGTGCCAGCCAGCCGTCTCCGATTCCCGGCTCATATTCTCCCAGAACGTTTCCAAGAACCTCTGCTTCTTGTTGCGGTTCTTCTGTCAACGTGTTTTCGATCATGAAGTCATAAAAGGATTCCCGAACGCTCATCGGCTTTCCATTGACAGAGGCTCTGAGTACTGCGTTCTCCTGCACAAGTCTCTCCCAGTGCATCGTCCCGATCTGGATTTCCCACTCATTCAACGGTTTTTCATACGCAAGGAGCGATGGAAATTCCTCATGCACAATCTCTCCCATCGTAGATACCTCATATGGCATGTTGGTATCCTGACGGAACAGGACGTCCGGTAGTTTCACTGCCGAGATCTGATCGGTCAAATCGTTTAACAGGTGACAGGTATAATAATAGCCGCACACTTCATAAGGTGCTCTGCCGTACCAGATACGGACAGGCTTCCCCTCTGCCGCCAGCGTTCTCAATCTCTCCGGCATCACACTGTATCTGTTGACTCGTTCTTTATATTCTTTCCACACGCGCTCTCCCGCTTTTGTCCCGTCACGGAACAAGGTTTCCAGCGCATTGCTTCTTTTGTTTTCATTATCCAGATTCCGGATCTCTCCAACGTCCAGTCCCAGATCCAGACAGATAATCTCGTCCGCCCGGTTTCGCAGCCGGGACATTTTCAATGAAGCCGCCTCACTTGCACCAAATACTACTTCTACCATATATTTCTCCCTCTGAAACTTTCAACTAAAGCACCGTGTCGATCACACGTTTTGCATTGCCGTACCAGATCTTTTCCCGCTGCCGCCCGGTAAATCCGGCCTTTCCGAGCGCATCGTAAAGAAGGGGCATCGCACCGATGTCTTCGATCTCCATCTTCTCTGCTCCGCCAAAGCCGTCAAAATCCGTTCCAATGGCGATAACTTCTTCTCCGCCTTTCTGGTACATGTGCCGGACATGGCTTACCATCTCTTCGATCAGGCAGGAACCGCTTTTCCCAAGAAACTCCTGATAAAAATTCAGGCCGGCAATCCCTCCTTTTTCGGCAAGCGCCCGGATCTGTTCATCCGAAAGATTTCTCGGATGATTCCGAAGCGCCCGTGCATTGGAATGAGACGCCACCGGAGGGGTTTTGCTGTGAGAAACCACATCCCAGAAGCCGCCCTCTGACAGATGGGAGACGTCGATAATCATCCCGATCCGGTTCATTTCTTCAACCACGGAAAAGCCAAACTGCTTCAGTCCCTTTCCCATCACCTGTGCATCCGGGCTGTTCGGATAACCGATGCAGTTTTCATAATTCCACGTCAATGTGATCAGGCGGATTCCCATATCATACAGTCCCTGCACCCGCTCCAGTTCTCCATGGATCACTCCGCCCTCTTCCAGTGTCAGAAATGCGGAAATCTTTCCTGCCTTCCTGTTCCGTTCGAGGTCGCTTCCATTTCCTGCAAAAGCAATTTCATCCGGATAGATCCAGATCTGCTTTTTCAGATACGTGGCCATCCTTCTGACATATTCATATGCCTGTTCGTGCTTCGATTTTCCAAGAAATTCCACCAGCGGCACAAAGCAGGCAAAAAACTGTGCCATGGATCCTCCCCGCTTCATTTTTTCTATATCTACTTTCAGATGGTTCTTTTTCAGATCCTGATCCGGCATATTTTTGGACAATAATTCACATACCGTATCACAGTGCATGTCAATCAGATTCATAAGAAACGACTCCTTTTCATAAACTGATACCATTATAATCTAATATAAGCAGAAAGGAAATCAGATATGAAACAGAATTCCCCTTCCATCGGTATCGTTGTGTGCGCCAGAGAACACGGGCGCATGTTTACCAGTCTTCCGTACATACAGGCGGCCGCAGATCACGGCGGACTGCCTTTTCTGATTCCTTTTTACGAGGACATGGAACTCTCCTATTTTCGGGCATGTCTGAAAAAATACGACGGTTTTCTCTTCTGCGGCGGCGCCGATATCAATCCTCTTCTGTTCGGCCAGTTCCCATCCCCGGAACTTGGAACAATCGATTACGACTTCGACCGGTTCCAACTTGACTTTCTCACCTTTCTTCTGAAGCACTCTGAAAAGCCGGTCCTCGGTATCTGCAAGGGAATGCAGCTTCTGACTCTTGCCTGCGGCGGCACCATTTACCAGGATCTGTCCGAGCAGCCGGATTTCTTTAACCACAGCCCCGCTGCCGCTTTCCGGCATGATCCTGTCCATCTCGTCCGCACACTGGAAGATACAATGCTGTCCGACCTGATCGGAAAGCAGGCCAAAGTCAACAGCTTCCACCATCAGGCAGTCAAAGATCCGGGAGAAGTTCTCCGAATCTGTGCCCTCGCACCGGACGGACTGATTGAAGCGGTGGAAGGAATCAGGCATCCTTTCCTGCTTGGCATCCAGTGGCATCCGGAATGTATGTATCTGACCTCCCGGAAAATGAGCCGGATCTTCTCCGCCTTCATCGAAGCCTGCCGAAACTGACTGCTCTTTTTTACTTTTCAAACGGAAAACGGATGCCCCATGCGTTTCGCATGCTGTCCATCAGCTGCATCATGTAGATCGACTCACTGTGAGGCATCTGCGGGCATTCCGTTTTTCCCGCACGTACAGCTTCCATAGCTGCCCGTACTTCGTACTCAAATCCGGTAATCTGCTCCGGCGTTTCCATCTCCCGGATCAGTTTTCTGCTGTTGTCAAAAACCTGAATCCTGTCCACATCATTGATATTCCATGCAATCAGATATCCTTTGTCGCCGTAGACGATTCCTGCCTGCTCTGTTCCGCCTAACATGCTGCTGTGCATCGATGCCATACATCCGTCTTCAAAAATAAATGTGGCTGCATTCTGCGCGTCAACTCCGGTCTCCAGCTTGACACAGGACGTATCCATGGACTTGATTTTGGCATCGGTAATCATCCGGATAAAAGTCAGCGGATAAATACCCACATCCAGAAGCGCCCCTCCGGCAAGCTCCGGATTACGAAGCCGTTCTACATTTTTGATATCATAGCCGAGATTTGCCGTAATCATATGGACCTTCCCGATCTCTCCGGAACGGATCACCTCGTCAATCATGGCTCTGGATGGAAGGAAACGTGTCCACATTGCCTCACCCGCAAAGATCCCTTTTTCCTCGGAAATCCGGAAAATCTCCTCCGCCTGTGCGGCGTTTGCCGTAAATGCCTTCTCACAGAGCACCGGTTTTCCGGCTTCCAGCGCCATCTTCATATACTGATAATGATGGGAATGCGGAGTCGCCACATAGACAAGTTCCACCTCCAGATCTGCAAACAGTTCCTCATAAGAACCGTACGCCTTTTCTATCTGATTCTTTTCGGCAAATGCCTGTGCCTTTGCAAGGTCACGGGATGCCACTGCATATGCTGTTGCGTCCTCCATCTCATTTAATGTCTTCGCCATAGTGACGGCAATTCCGCCCGCTCCGATAATTCCTACCTTCATCTTTGTCCTCCTTTTCTGATCTGCATGTTGATTTAGATGTTATACAATTACAATCTCCTTACTTCCTTCACTCTGTCCTTATTGTATCAAATTTCCCGCTGTAAGACAAAACTAACGACTGAAAGAGAATTCTGTTTTTCCGGGTGACAATCCTTCGGTTTTCCTGTACAATAGGGAAAGACTGTATCATAAGGAGTTTGAGTGATGAGTATTTTAAATGTAGAACATCTGTCACACGGTTTTGGAGACCGTGCGATCTTTTCGGATGTTTCCTTCCGCCTGCTCCGCGGTGAACACATCGGACTGGTAGGCGCAAACGGGGAAGGAAAGTCCACGTTTTTTAATATGATTACCGGCCATCTGACACCGGATGAAGGGAAAATCGAATGGTCCAAAAATGTCCGTGTCGGCTATCTGGATCAGCACACGGTCCTGGAAAAAGGGATGACCATCCGGGACGTACTGAAATCCGCCTTTTCCTGGCTCTTTGAACTGGAAGAAAAGATGAATCAGATCTGTGATTCTCTGGGAGATGCTTCGGAAGATGAAATGACTGCCATGATGGAAGAGCTCGGAACCATTCAGGACACCCTGACCATGCACGATTTCTATACCATTGACAGCAAGGTGGAGGAAGTGGCAAGAGCCCTCGGTCTTCTGGACATCGGCCTGGACCGGGATGTCACCGATTTAAGCGGTGGACAGCGTACTAAAATCCTTCTTGGAAAACTGCTTCTGGAAAAGCCGGACATCCTTCTTCTGGACGAGCCGACCAACTATCTGGATGAAGAGCATATTGCCTGGCTGAAGCGCTATCTTCAGGAATATGAAAGTGCTTTTATCCTGATCTCTCATGATATTCCATTCTTAAATGACGTTGTCAACATCATTTACCACATGGAAAATCAGAAACTCGACCGCTATGTAGGCGACTATACGCATTTTGAGGAAGTTTACGCTGTCAAGAAAGCACAGCTGGAGGCGGCCTACCGCCGACAGCAGCAGGAAATCAGCGAGCTGAAAGATTTCGTGGCACGGAATAAAGCCCGGGTCTCCACACGGAACATGGCCATGTCCCGTCAGAAAAAGCTGGACAAGATGGAGAAAATCGAACTTGCAGCGGAACGTCCGAAACCGGAATTCCACTTCCGCTACGGGCGGACACCGGGCCGGATTCTCTTTGAGACAAAGGATCTGGTGATCGGATACAACGAGCCTCTCTCCAAGCCTCTTTCCATCTCCATGGAACGCGGCCAGAAGATTGCGCTCACCGGAGCAAACGGAATCGGGAAAACAACGCTTTTAAAGAGCATCCTCGGGCTGATTCCATCGCTGAGCGGAAGCTGTGAGCTGGGAGAAAATCTCCAGATCGGATATTTCGAGCAGGAAGTCAAAGGCGAAAACACCGCCACCTGCATCGATGAAATCTGGGATGAATTTCCATCCTTCAATCAGTACGAAGTGCGGTCTGCCCTTGCAAAATGCGGCCTGACTACCAAGCATATCGAAAGCCAGATCCGGGTATTAAGCGGAGGTGAGCAGGCGAAAGTCCGGTTATGTAAACTCGTAAACCGTGACACGAATATCCTGCTTCTGGACGAGCCGACCAACCATCTGGATGTGGACGCCAAGGAAGCACTGAAAAAAGCACTTCTGGAATACCGTGGAAGTCTCCTTCTGATCTGCCACGAACCGGAGTTCTACCGGGATGTGGTATCCGAAGTGTGGGACTGCACAAAGTGGACAACCAAAATCATCTAATCTGTAAAACCGGAACAGACGCAAAAGATCCCCGCAGGAATCCGGGCCTTACGGCCGCCCCTTGCTTCCTGCAGGGATCTCTTTTTTGAAACATTTTCTGCTCTATCTATTCCCGGTCTACAATCCGTAAAATATGGATCGCCAGAAATCCGATTTCCTCCCGTTTCACTTCCGTCTTCAGTTCTTTTTCCATCCAGGCACAGATCTTCACTGCCGCCTCAAACTCTTTCGGATATTTCAGCTGTACGAATTCATTTAAGTCCGCTTTCACCTGCTCGCCTTTGCGTGTCCGTACAAGCATGTAGTAAATATGGCTCATCATACGGTTATACGCAAGAGAATCCGGTTCCACATCAATCTGAAACTGCTCTTCAATCATCCTGATTCCTTCATTGATGATCCGGGTATTATCCAGTGTCTCGGAAACCTTCTCATCCGTACGGGCCGAATGAATATGCAGAGAGATAAATCCGACCTCATCATCAGAGATCTCGGAACCAGTCATCTCACGGATGATTTCCCGCCCTTTCAGGGCAACCTCGTACTCTTTTTCAAACAGTACCTTGATGTCCGGCGTAAACGGATTTGGTATCTGCCTCTTCTCTTCCGCCCGCTTTGCCGCAAGGGCGATATGATCTGCCAGAGGGAGCAGGGAGTCATGGCTGACATGCTCAAATACCTTCTCCGCTTCCTCCAGAATCCGCCCTGTAGCCTCGATATATACCGGCTTGATGCCGTTGACCACCTTCAATGCGGAGACCTGTTTTTTCTTCGTCACCAGCGTATAAATTTTGGCATTTTTGATCATTTTCAACTCTTCGCCCGGATGTTTCCCGAATCCAATCCCGTTTCCGAGCAGAATGATCTCCCGCTTCTTCTCACGGTCCAGGGCAAGAATGGCATTGTTATTCAATACTTTGATAATTCGATACATCTGACATAAGCTCCTTTACAATCAGCAGCTCACGATCTCCGCAATATCCTCCTGTGCATTTACATGCCCGGATGCCTTCATTACAATTTCTTCCTCTTCTGTCAGTCCTGTAAATACCGCAATGCAGGCTTCGGATTTCGCATGCTCTTTTATATATTGTATATCAAAAGCCATCAGTTTGTCTCCCTTTTTTACGAAATCTCCGTTATTTACAAACATCTCGAAGCCTTTTCCTTCCAGTTTTACCGTATCGACACCGATATGAAGCAGATATTCTACGCCGTCCTGTGTCGTCAGGCCGATCGCATGGTTTGTCGGGAATACAAAGCTTACTGTACTGTCTTCCGGTGCATAGACAACTCCTTCTTCCGGCATAACCATATATCCGTCTCCCATCATCTTTCCTGCAAACGCTTCGTCAGGAGTATCTGTGATCGGATGCGCCTCCCCTGTAAACGGTGAGCAAAGCACCTTTTTCGTTGTCTTTTCTACTGTATTTTTCGTTTCTTCTTTCTTTTCTTCTTCCGGTTCCGGAGCTGTCTCCTGTGCGATGTACTCTTCATCCGGAGCATTCACAAGGTAGTCTTCCAGATTGGATTTTACAACGGTAACAGACGGTCCGTAGATAATCTGGATTCCCTGTCCCTTCTTCACAATTCCGGACGGACCGGTCTGTTTCAGAATCTGATCATTTACCAGTTCCGGTTTCACAACTGTGCAGCGCAATCTTGTTGCACAGCAGTCCACATCGGAAATATTTTTCTTTCCTCCAAGTCCCTGAGTGATAAGAATACTTCTCTCATCTCCTCCTGACACAGAACCATTCTGATCCTTTGCACCCTGTTTTGCCTTGTAGTCCGCTTTCGTATACAGTTTGGTCTCAGCATCGTCATCCTCACGCCCCGGTGTCTTCAAATTGAATTTCTGGATCAGGAATCGGAAAATCACATAGTAAAGGATAAAGTAAATAATACCTACCGGGATGATCCGCATCCAGTTTGTCTTGTCGTTGCCCTGTAAAATACCGAAGATGAACAGGTCGATAAATCCTCCGGAGAACGTCAGTCCCACAGCAATATTCAGAATGTGAGCAATCATATATGCCGCACCTGCCAGAATCACCTGAACTACAAAAAGCAGCGGAGCCACAAACAGGAAGGAAAATTCCAGAGGCTCTGTGATACCTGTCAGCATACAGGTCAGTGCTGCGGAAAGCAAAAGACCGCCGGCCTGTTTTTTCTTCTCTTTCTTTGCACAATGGTACATTGCAAGGGCTGCTCCCGGAAGTCCGAAGATCATGAAAATGAATTCTCCGGAGAAATATCTCGTCGCGTCTGCACTGAAGTGCACGGTGCTCGGATCAGCAAGCTGTGCGAAGAAAATATTCTGTCCGCCCTGTACAAGCTGTCCTGCCACTTCCATCGTTCCACCCACTGCGGTCTGCCAGAACGGAAGGTAAAATACGTGATGCAGTCCAAACGGGATCAATGCACGTTTAATAATACCAAAAATCAAAGTACCGACATAACCGGTTCCTGTTACCAGTCCTCCAAGCGCGTAAATTCCATTCTGTACGAACGGCCATACGAAGAACAGAAGAATACCGACACCCACATAAACGATAGTGGAAATAATCGGCACAAATCTGGAACCACCGAAGAATGACAACGCATTCGGGAGCACGATCTTATGGAATCTGTTGTGAAGCGCCGCCACGCCAAGTCCTACAATGATACCTCCAAACACACCCATCTGCAATGTCTGAATACCAAGGACACTTGCCACCGTACCGCTGAGCACATCGGAAGCAACCGTGCCGTCCGCCAGGATGGTCCCGTCAATCTGAAGCATTGCGTTGATGGTAACATTCATAACAAGAAACGCTATCATCGCAGAAAGCGCTGCTACTTCCTTTTCTTTCTTTGCCATACCGATTGCCACACCTACGGCAAAGATAATCGGCAGGTTGTCAAAAATCGCATTTCCCGCTTTTGTCATAATCGTGAATAATGCGTTCAGCACTGTTCCTTCTCCAAGGATTCCTGCCAGATGATATGTCTCAATCGTCGTCGCATTCGTCAGCGAGCTTCCGATTCCAAGCAGCAGGCCGGCAACCGGAAGAATGGCGATCGGAAGCATGAAGCTTCGTCCAATCCTCTGAAGAACACCAAAAATTTTGTCTTTCATAGTTTCTCTCCTCTCTTTGATCTGACAGCAGTATTTTCTGAAAACAAAAAAGCATGAACTTCTCCCATCATACACTCCGGCTACTGTGCGGAATGTGTAAGGATAGTTCATGCCTGAAATTCAGTAACACGCTATCATATGCTGTTTTCTACTGTCAGTATATACTATGATTTAAGGCTGTGTCAATCATTTTCTAAAAATTCTATAAACTTTTCCTCGCTGTTCGTCCCTCCTACTGTGTTCTGATATGTGCAAGAAGCTCTTCTGTCAGCTGAATCGTGTCTTCCACTTCTTCACCCAGGCTCTGAAGCTTTGTCTGCACCAGATAATCTGTAATCGGGTTGTCAAATGCGAAATCCGCAAAGGTAAGAAATCCGCTGATTTCAGTCTGAAGTTTCGGTGATACTTCTACTTTCCGCAATGCTTTCTGAAAATCTGTCAGCCTGATTCTCGCCTGCTCGATCATTCCTTCTACCTCATTGATTCGGGAATGTTTCATATAGGTGCTGATCATGCTTCCCCCAAAAATGTCCAGAATTCCCCATTTTTTTGCACTGTTTAACTTTTCTCTGACTGTATACAGGCTTTCAAGCGCCTGTACTCCTGCTTCTTCTGCACACTTCAGATCCTCTCTCATCATTACTGCTTCCATCTCATTTTCCTCTCCTTCTGAATTTCATACCAAATAAAAAAGACTCCTATCATGACATCTGCCACAATAAAAGTCTTGCTATCTCATTTGCTACGGGTACCTCTCGATACCGGCTGACGATTACAAATCGACCTTCCGAAGAAGGTTTAAGCTACTCCCTTTCCATTGCTTGGAACGAATATAACACATTCAAATTTACTTGTCAATCCGATTTTACAAGATTTCGTATTCCGCTTCTTTTCTCGGCGCAGTTCTTCTGTAGGTTACCGCCGGATATCCGATCAGCATGTAGACTGCCACCGGCCTTCCCTCTTTGTCCAGAAAGTTTCTTACCTTTTCAGAGCACATCGTTGCCGCCTTCAGATAGCCATTATACAGCACGCCAAGGTCAAGCGCCTGAGCCATCATTTCGATATTCTGGGCTGCAAGTCCTGCGTCATCCAGGCGTTCTCCCATAATGTAAAGTACCGCCGGTGCGTTCCGGAAGAGAAATTCCTCCTTCGGATCCCGTGTTCTCCCTTTATAAAAGCTGTAAAGCAGCGCTGTCACCGGACTCTTTTCCCCTTTGTGCAGTTCCAGCTCCTCACCGATTCCTTCAAAGACCATCTCTTTGAATTCATCCAGCCTGTCCTGTACAATCACGAATTTCATTTTACGTTCATTCTTTGCCGTTGCCGTATGTGCCGCCACATCCAGAATCTTCCGGATTTTCTCTATTTCCACCGGCTGTTCTTTATAATTCCGGACACTTCTTCTGAATTTCACTGCATTTGCATATACTTCCGGATCCAGTTGGAAACGCTCTTTTTCATACGGAATCATCTCATCACTTTCATATTCCGTAATCTTCACCGCATCCATCGGACAGATCGCGGCACAGTGTCCGCAAAGAATACATTCCCGTTTTACTGCCGCCTTTCCGTCTTCCAGCTTCAGGGCATGTCCTACACAGTCCTGAACACATTTTCCACATCCAATACATTTTTCTTTCTCAATTTTTACCATGCTTATTCTCCTTTATCTCATTTCCGGGCGAATCCTCATCTTTTCTGTCCAGCCAGACAGTAATTGCAGACGAAAGTGCGGACACAACCAGAATTCCTGCCGCCTCCGCACGGACGCTGTCCATAAACAGGTCTGCACCCGCCAGCGTCATCATCTCAAACAGCATATCCAACACATACCACAGAAAGAATCTTCCGGATTTTCGGATCCATCCAAGGCTCATCATCGCTTTTGGAAGTGCTTTTGCCAGAATCTCCAAAGGTGCATCTGCTACAACTGCCACCAGAAAAAACAGAAAAACACTTTTCATAGAGTTATAGTGGAATCCGAATAGCTTCATAATAAAACCGCCGATCACGGCTTCCAGAAAAACGACCGGAAGCGCCACTGCCAGAAACAATGCCGCTCCGATCAAAATCGATACAATTTTTGACTTTTTCATAGGATTTCGTATTTCTCAGTTTCCCTCTCTGCTTAATTAGATGCACAGTTTGCCGCGTCAATCGCAAGCACCAGCATCAGTGCCATAATTTCATCTGCAGAATCTGCAATGTCAATCACATAAGTATCTCCCCAGTGGAAAATCTCTTTGGAAATATGCATCACCAGAACACCGCCTGCAAAGGCATCGTATTCCCAGCCCATCATGTTTCCCTCGACCTGCCATCCTTTATAATCCACCATATATTTAGGACGGAGCAACGTCAGTTTCTTTGCAACAGTACCATAAAACTGTCCTCCTGCATAGATTTCAAAGGTCGGGAGGAGATGCAGCAGTTTCTCCTGAACCATACCGATCTCATTTTGAGTGGCATCATAAACTCTGAGCCGGTGTCCAATCGAGAAAAAATCTCCTTTCACAAAATAACGGACATTCCCGTATTCATCATAAATATCATAGGTATCCGTCCATGAAAATACTCTTTGTTTGATTAACAGTTTCATCCCTTTTCTCCTCTACTGTCTTCTTTTTCGCATTACATAATTAGTCAGCAAAATCCCCTGTTTTTCCACCTTCTGGGCACGGATCATCTCATAGCCTCTGGCCTCAAAAAATGGCCGGGCCGTAATCGAAGCATGGGTCTCAAACTCTTCTGCTTCCGATCCTCCTTCCAGAGCATCGCAGATCGCCGCAGCAATCCCATGCCTCTGAAACTCCTTGTGCACATACAGACGGTCCAGATATCCGGTCTCGTCCATATCTCCAAAGCCGGCAATTCTGCCGTCCTGTTCCGCAACTATCGTCCGATGCAGAAAAAAGGATTGGTTCCATGTATAAAGATCACGCTCTTTCGGAGCCCACACATCCAGCTGTTCCTTTGTATAATCAGCCGCATTGACCGTATGTACTGTATCATAGAAAAGCTGTGCCAGCGCTTTGGCATCTTCCTCCCGGTAAGGGCGAAGCCGCAGGGCTTTCTTTTTCTTACCGGAAAGCAGCATTTCCTTAACCCGGCTCTGATTCATTTCTTCCAGTACAAAGTCCGCATCCGGTGTCTCCTCTTTTGGGGAAATATTAGACCGGATATAAAACGTGTCGATGCCGGCATCTTTTGCGCCTTGGATATCGCAGATCCCGTCATTTCCAATCATGACAGCCTCTTCTCTTTTGATCTTTTCCTTTTCGAGGAGGAGCTCAAAAAAGCGTCGGTCCGGCTTTTTGACTCCATAGGAGGAAGAAATATAAATCCCGTCAAAATACCGGAAAATATCAAGTGCCTTCATCTCATACGCTGTGAATATCCTCTGAGCATTGGACAATAGATAGAGGAACCCTCCGGAGGCTTTTAAAGCCTCCAGAAGTTCCCGTGTCCCATCATAAAGCCGGATATACTCTGTCGTAAGAACCCGGAAAAACTGACCGGCATACACCGCAGTCTCTTTTAGGACGTCTGCCCCTTTCCGGCGGAATAATTCCAGAAAGACGTCCTCGATCTGAAGCTCTGGAAAGCTTTCATGGCTGTCGTGGCGCAATGCCTCTTTTTCCGCTTCCAAGGTCAACTCCCGGTATGTTTGCCGAAGTTCTTCAGCCGTATAATATGCTCCATAATACCCGTAAAATAGAGCCATTTTTTCCCACACTTCTATTTTAGTCTCATCCGTATGAATGTCAACCAATGTTCCGTATAAGTCAAAAATATAAGTCTGATACATTATTCTTCCCTCTTTATCATCTGTTTTGCTGTTAGAACAGATTTCCCACTGTTCTTGGGAACAACAGGGTATCCCGGATGTTGGATACTCCCGTCACATACATCAGCATCCGGTCAAATCCAAGGCCGAATCCGCTGTGCGGTACACTTCCGTATTTTCTTGTATCCAGATATGCCTGATATTCTTCCAGCGGCATTCCGCGCTTTTCCATCGCAGCAACAAGTTTTCCCATATCCGCTTCCCTCTCGCTGCATCCGATGATCTCTCCGATCCCCGGAACGAGCAGATCCGTTGCGGCAACTGTTTTCCCGTCCGGATTCTGTTTCATATAAAAGGCTTTGATATCAGCCGGATAGTCTACTACAAACACCGGCTTCTTTAAATATTCTTCCGTCAGGTATTTCTCATGCTCGGTCTGAAGGTCGCATCCCCATTCCACCGGATACTGGAATTCTTTTCCCGATTTCTGCAGAATTTCCACCGCCTCCGTGTAGGTCATCCGCCCAAAATCACTTTCAAGCACAAGGTTCAGCTTCTCGATCAGCCCTTTATCCACCCACTGGTTGAAAAACTGAATTTCATCCGGGCAGTGCTCCATAACATCCCTGATAATCGATTTAATAAAGTCTTCGCCAATCTCGATAATATCATCGATATCAGCAAAACAGACTTCCGGCTCCACCTGCCAGAATTCCGCCGCATGACGTGTCGTATTGCTGTGCTCCGCGCGGAAAGTCGGACCAAACGTATAAATTCTTCCAAGACCCATGGCCGCCATTTCGCCTTCAAGCTGTGCGGAAACCGTCAGTCCTGCCTTCGTTCCGAAAAAGTCGTCTTTAAAATAGCTTTCTTCATCCAGATAGGCGCTTCCGTTTTCTGCCCTCGCATCCCACGGCTGTGTGGTAACACGGAACATTTCCCCTGCTCCTTCACAGTCGCTTCCCGTAATAATCGGAGTATGAACATATTTATATCCGTTTTTATGAAAATAGTCGTGAACCGCATAGGACAGCTGATCACGAACCGCAAATAATGCCTCAAAATATCTCGTGCGCACACGAAGGTGCGGAATCGTCCTCAAAAACTCTACCGTGTGACGCTTTTTCTGAAGAGGAAAATCAGACGGGCAATTACCAAGCACCTCAATCGTCTGAATCTGAATTTCATAACCGTTGCGCTCGGATCTGACAAAAGAACCGACTGCCTTTAACGCTGCTCCCACATTGAACGCATTTTTATTTACTTCCACTTCATTCTTGTCAATCACCAACTGGATATTATTCAGACAAGTACCATCGTTCAATTCAATAAAGGAAACGCTTTTGGAATTTCTGGCAGTTCTCACCCACCCGCAGACTGTAACCGAAGTATCAACATAGCTTTCGGCGTCTGTCAATAGTTTTTTGATGTCAATATGCTTCATCTTTTTCACCCTCTTTTCTTGTTTTGTGTGTAAATGTAGATATTATATACACACTTTTTTGAAAAGTCAAGGTGCCTTTTTAATTATTTAGAATTCTCCTGTTCCAGCTCATTCTGAGAAAACTCTGGTAGATTCCGTGGCAAGAGGAAATCATCGATGGTCTCTTTCTCCCGGAATACCTTTGAATGTATAAACAGACCATATACCAGGAAAAGTGCAATCGTACTAACAACTTCTTCAGTCATTGAATTCGATGAAGAAGTTGCTGAAGTGGACGAAAAAAGTTTATATATCACTTGATTATTAAGAAAATGAATTGCTGTGCAAATCCATATATTTTGGGTTTTTAGATAAACATATCCTAAAAATATACCAATCAAAACACAGAACAAGATTTGATCAACGATATCAAATATAGGTGTTGATGAATGATAGCGAAATAAAATCATAGGAAGATGCCAGATCCCCCATATTACTCCTGTCAAAATGATTCCTTTTTTCATGCCAAACTGTTTTTGCATCTGTGGTTGAAGGAACCCACGCCAACCATATTCTTCTCCAAAAAACGGAAGAAAGGCAAAAAAGAAGTTAATAGCCATTATAGGAAGGGCCGAAGGCAGATGACTGTATATTTCCATAAAAATCCGAAATGCCTGGCGGTTTCCGGTAAAATAATCGAAAACAGTTTGAATCAAACAGACACCTGCCTGAAGGAGTAGAAATAAAAACAAATAAAAGAATATTGTTTTAACATTTGATTTGCAACACAAACCGTAAGCATTTTTTACCTCAGTTGATTCCAGGAAAAGAGCAAGATAAAAGATTAGCATGCCAAGATAAAACAGAATACTCAACACAGATTTGATTAAAAAAAACGGGAATGGCAGACACTCCAAAACAGTACCTGCAATCAGCAGGATATCCATAGCAAAGACAGCTTTGCATACATACTTAGGAAATCGGGAACTTTTATGTGGCGAAATCCAAAATACTAAAAATGTCACAGTAGCTGGAATCATCATTTGAAGTTCACCTAATAAGGAGGTCGTCTTGCGGAAGTACAATGCAAATCCCATACTAACTCCATTAAGCGTGGTAATGACGGTCAGCAGTAATAAAAACAAAGAAATATTTTTTCGCTTAGAGACAATTTTCATATAATTGCCCTCCCAATGAAAATATTACTACAAATAATATATCATGCAAAATAGAATATACAATACAAATCAAGAATAATTAATTGTGGTCTAAAATAATATTTTAAAGTTTAGTCATACTATCCTCAGTCTTTGAAAAAACACGAAAAATAGTATCCATCTTCTGAAAAACATACTTCTTCGCCTTTTGATGCATAGTATTCCTGAATACATTTTACCGCATTCTCTCTTGCTTCCTCTGTCAGACAGCATTCTCCCGGCGGAATGACGCAGGCGGTCTCCTCATTTTTATACCCCACATGAAATCGTGTACCGCTCTCTTCCAATATACCATTTAACAAAACAATATCCTGATACTTGATCATTTTATCCGCCCCGTTTCTATTGCTCTTTATCTCTTCTTTTATATACTGCATCCGACATTTCTAACAATTCCTGATACCGGAAACACGTTTCCTTGTGGTCATTGATGATGCCGCATGCCTGCAGATGGGAGTAAACGGTCACCGAACCCATATATTTTAATCCCCGCTTTTTCAGATCTTTACTGATCCTGTCAGATAAGCCGTTTCTGGCTGGAACCTCTCCTTTCTGATGCCCGGTATACAGATATGTTTTCCCTTTTGTGAAACTCCAGATATAATCAGAAAAAGTGCCGAACTCTCCCCTGATCTTCTGAAAGCATTTGGCATTATGGATCACCGCCTCGATCTTTCTCCGGGAGCGTATCATACCTTCGGTTCCCATAATCCTTTCAATATCTGCCTCTCCGTATTCTGCCACTTTATCAAAATCAAAGGAATCAAAGCAGGCACGGAAAATTTCCCGCTTCTGAATCATCATATTCCAGTTCAGTCCGCACTGCATGACTTCCATCATCAAAAACTCAAACTGCTTCTGGTCATCCCGGAGCGGGACACCCCATTCTTCATCGTGATACTTCATCATTTTCTCATTGCACATACACCAGCCGCAACGCTCCATGCCATTCACCTCTCATTCAATTTGTCTCTCTACACCTTTACGATGTTTATACATTTATAGGCTACATAAACTCAAATCACGTCTGTTTTGATGATAGAAAAGCCATTTTTCAAATACATTTTGACTGCTCCCTGATTCCAGTCTGCAACCCGGAGAACGATTGGAGAAACGTGATTACTTTGCAGGTAAGAAATTGCAAATTGCAATAGCGCCTCCCCATATCCCATCCTTTGAAAGCTTTTTTCCACGATTAAATCATCAATTTCATTATCATATATGGCAACCGAACCGATGAATCTGTTATCAATTTCAAGAACATAAATTTTTTCTTTTTTGAGTTGCAGTTCTTCCTTACTGTTGCAGCAATCTACCGGAAATATCTGTAATGCTTTTCTCATATCCCGGAAACATTCATTATAAATCCTCTTATACTCATGATAAACAGCGTCCGAATAATTTTTCACAGGCAGATCTGACACAATCACTCCGCCATGATATTCCATCGTATGCACTACAATTTTCACGTTCTTTCTCCTAGTGTTTTATCGATCTAAAGATTCTATTTTCTGATACACCTTTTCTGACCAGTCCCAGATGTCTTTGCAATCATTTTCTAAATAAATGACCCTGCCCGCTAAATTATCCGGTACTTCCTGCTCAATATCTTGTTCCCATTCAGCCGGAACAATCACAGCCAAACACCAGTCTTTCAAACTAAGTTCATCTCTTATTTTCAGAGGAAGAACACCGTCAAAAACTACATTCGGATGACGAATCAGATCCTCATATCGAAAATAAAACCGGACTCCCGGCGTAAAGTCCCTGCTTAAATCCTGCTCTGTCGGAAATCTGTCAAGCTTTCTTTCCATTACCAGTCTGTCTCCCGCCTGACAGTTTCCCCATGTGAACATGATATATTCAAAATAGTCTGCCGGGTCATTGGCTGCATTTCTTTTTTCCGCCATCAGTTCATTTACTGTTAAGTTTCTTGCACGTAAAGCGGAAAGAAGACGACCTGATTTTAAAATTTTTAATGCATTTTCCAGAGAGGTGGTATGACATACAAACTTTGTACAGCATCCTTTTCTGTACCGGCATGCTGTACACTCGGTAATTTTCTCCGGAACTGGAACACGCTGAAATTTTTCTTTTTCTAAAATACTATTCTCTATTGTTTGTAAAAGTTGTTTATCTTCACAAATCAGCTGACATTTTCTTCCATACATGCTTTCATAATCGATGAACTCAATAATTGTCCTGATTTCCCAGTCAGAAACCTGAGGATAATTGGAAAGCTTTTTATATAGTACACCATCCCAAACTTCTGTATAATCATACTTTCCTATTTTAATGATCATAGTCTTGCTTCCTATCTCTCTCGATGTACATACATCCTCGTCATCTCTTCTTCTCCGTCTCCCTGCACCATACAGTAGAATTCCCATCCATACCGTTCATAAAAGGAGTCATGGTCTGTGATGAGATAGAGCGTATCGATACCTTTTTCTTTCATGTCCCGGCAGACAGTCTCCAGCATCTTTCCTGCAATCCCGCGGCATCGAAATTCTTCTTCCACGTATACCGCGCAGACATTTGGCGTCAGATCTTTTCTATCATGGAAATCATTTTCAATCACTCCGATTCCACCGATGATCTGTTCTTCTTTTACAGCCAGATACCACTGCGGCACCGGATTTTCACTGTTCAGACTTTCTTCTATGCTTTCCAGATATGCATCCACCGGAACATTCCATTTTTCATGAAACCACTGTGCTGCTTTCTGCTTCCACTGCGGTTTTTCTCTTAAATTCATGATATGGTACTCACACATCGTTTTTCTCTCCCATGTTTCACTTTACTTCTATTGTTTTTTCAGATAGTTTTGCGTGTATGCACAAACGGCAAAGCATTTCCCGCACAGATCTGTATCAATTCCGGTGCTGGCGTACATGATCTCTTTCTGCTTCTGATAGCATCGATTGACATCAACGATCTCTTCCCGCTCCATTCCTGCACTCCAGAGATTCCCTTTCAGTGCTCCTGCCGGGCACTGCTGTACGCAGAGTGAACACCCGCCGCATCTGGATTTCTCCATCGGCTGTGCACATTCTAAAGGCGCATCCGTCAAAAGGGAGGAAATCCGGATAGCTGAACCATATTCCGGCGTCACCAGCAGGCAGTTCTTCCCGATCCATCCAAGCCCCGCCCGGACGGCCACTGTTTTATGCGGAATCTCAGAACAGTTTTCTTCATCTACTTTTACCCGGTCTGTTGTCTGCGCCCAGGCATGATACCCCTGTTCTTTCAGAAATGTTTCCCCCGCTGTTACAATCGTATTTAATTTCGCATTTAAGCTTCCATACAGCTCATAATATTCTTTTGTCGGAGCTGTTTTTAAATCCTCAATGACATGCTTCGGGATGGGAACCGCAACTGAAATCCCTTCCGGAAAACGGCACAACTGAACCGGGCGCATATCCCCGATTCCGACCAGCGCTGCTCCCTGTTCATAAAGCACCTGTTTCACCTGTTCTGTGATATTCATAGCTCTCACCTTCCTGTGCCGGATCAGTTAGTTTATGGTAGAATTACTGATTATATAAAATGCCTCCTGGCTTGGCTGAACTTTTTTCTCTTTCGGCTCAAACATCTGATCAAACTCTTCGATTTTATCCATATCGATTTCAAAAGCCGGACTTTCTCTGTAGTACCATGTTCTTCCATCCAGCACTCCCGGTTTTAACTCTTTTACCATCATTCCGGTCGGAAATATCCCGCCTTCCAGACAGACAGAAAACCGTTTACAGCTCTTAAATCCACGAGATACGTAATTATTCGGATCTCCCATAATGACAATTACATCATAGCCCATTTTTTCCGCAATCTCAAAGGAAGCTTCCAGAAGCTGTTTCCCGATTCCTTTTCTCTGGTACTCAGGAAGGACACTGAGCGGGCCGAATGTCAGCACTTTCTTTTCCTCGCCCGATTCATCTGTCAGCCTTGCAATCGTATACATGACATTTGCCACGATCCTGCCGTCCAGCTCGGCAACCAGATCCAGTTCCGGCACAAAGTCCTCATGAGCTCTGAGTTCATGTGCTACATAATGTTCCGAACATCCCGGAACATACACATTCCAGAATGCTTTCCGGATCAGATTTTCCACCTCTTTATAGTCCTGTTTTTCCTCTTTTCTGATTTTCAACATTTCCATCGTTTTCACCTCGAACTTATTGTAAAATCAATGCCGCAACATCGATGATAAACAGCACTGCCAGAACTCCGGTCAGCACAGAAAATGCCTTCTCCGGAATTTTCTTTGTCAGCCTGACAAACAGCGGCTGCAGCACATACAGAAAAATCATTCCTCCAATACCAAAACGGATACTTGGATTCAGCGCGATCCGCCCCTGAAAGTTAAAGGCAAACCGGGTATAATCCCACATCCAGCCGCCGGAAGTAAATTCCATAATATAACTTCCGATCAATTCTACCACCGTGGTAATCACAACAATTCCCACAAATACCAGAAGCGGCGTCACCAGAATCTTCCCCAGATAAATCTTCTTTTTCTGAAGACCTCCCAGTGTAAAAATCAAAATCAGTGCTCCGAAGCCGTAGATCACACAATACGGGCCAAACAGCACTCCTCTGTTGGAGAAGCCCCAGCGGTACACAACGACTTCCAAAAACACCTCATAAATCCATCCAATCATAGAATAAAGCATAAAATAGAAAAAATATTCCTGTACTTTTCTTTTCATAACCGTCCCCTTTCGTTTTCTCCTTTTGTCATCTTTTACGGTCTCTTTCTTTACATCTGCTTTCGCACAACCCGGTATTCATCCCCGTTCCGATAATACGGACAGGCATAATGCGGCTCCATACGCAGCCGGACATAATCGTCTTCATCCATCGCGGCATCACAGACATATTCGTCATACTCTTCATCATAAATATAGTAAGCACAGCTGCTACAGCTCTGTGCAGATTGATTTCCCATTGACGTTCCCTCCTCTTCTCTGTCATTTCTGCTATCAGTGTATCATATCAGGGCTTTTAAGAAAAGCAAGGAAACATTCCGTTTCTCATTTTCTTCCATATCTCTTTCTTTTTTCTCTGACTCCTTGTAAAATAGAAAAAAACAGGCGGAGATCAGGAGGGAACAATGGAAATCAAAGAATATTTCAGCACAAAATATCAGGCACACTGGCTTGAGGAAATCAGGCAAAGCGACTGGAGCGCAGGTCAGTTTCTCTATGAACTGTTGAGCAAGAATGAGATCCATGAATTCTGCGGTAATCATGTGAGACTTTTTCTTCTGACAGAAGGCAAAAAGCTGGTCTCATTCTGCACCTTATCAGACATCGATGACATCAAAAATACAGACCTTGGTCCCTGGATCGGATTTGTCTATACCTTCCCGCAGTACAGAGGCCACCGGTATATGGGACTTCTTCTGGATCATGCGTGCAGGACTGCAAAAGAGGACGGCGCAGGAGAAGTGTTCATCGCTACCGGAGAAACCGGGCTGTATGAAACATACGGATATTCCTTTTATCAGATGATGGAAAATGCTGTCGGTGTCATGTCCAGAGTCTACCGAAAAGATCTGTCATGAGAAACAATCTTCATGCATAAAAAAACAGAGCCTGTCCCAAAACAGACCCTGTTTTTTCTTTTTTTACCCCCATACTTCTTCCGCGATCTCTTTTACAAGCGCAAGTTTTGCCCACTGTTCTTCCTCAGTCAGCTTATTCCCGATCTCGCAGGAAGCGAATCCACACTGCGGGCTTAAATACAGCCGGTCAAGGGGAATGTATTTTGCCGCCTCATAAATCCGTTTTTTCACTTCTTCTTTCTCTTCCAGAACCGGTGACTTTGTTGTAATCAGTCCAAGTACTACCTTTTTCTCTCCGGTCACTTCCGCAAGCGGTGCAAAGCTTCCGGAACGCTCATCGTCATATTCCAGATAGAATGCGTCTACCTGTTCTTCTCCGAACAGCGGTTTTGCAATCGGATCGTAAGCTCCACTGCTGAAGTATGCGGAATGATAATTCCCCCTGCAGACATGTGTTGTAATCACCAGATCCTCCGGCTGATTCTGGATGGCCAGATTGTTGACTTTTACAAATTTCTCTGCACTTTCCTGGATTTCTTCCCTGCTTCCGGCAAATCCTTCCGCCACAAGAAGTCCCCAGGTACAGTCGTCAAGCTGAAGATTCCGGCATCCCGCATCATACAGATCCCTGATCACTTTCCGGTAACCTTCTGCGATATCCTCCATCAGTTCCTCGTCCGTCTTATAAACCTTTCTTGTCTGTTCCAGATTTCCCGGAATCAGCATCTGGGCAAAAAACTGGGCCGGTGCCGGAATCGTCTGTTTTGCCACGGTATGCTCATCTTCCAGCGCTTTGACAAACCGGAAATGCTCTACAAACGGATGTGTGCCCACCCGGATTTTTCCGGTCAGCCAGGTATCATCGAGCATTGCATCTTCTCCCTGAAAAGCGATGCCCTGTTCTGTCTTTTTATGAGCCACTCCCTCAAATCCCCACATAAAGTCCAGATGCCATGTGGATCGGCGGAATTCTCCATCTGTAATCACATGATATCCTGCCTCTTTCTGCTTCTTTACCAGATCCCGGATCGCCTCATCCTCCACAGCCTTTAATTCCTCTGCTGTAATTTTTCCTTCTTCCAGTGCTTTCCTTGCCTCCTTTAATTTTTCCGGGCGTAAAAAGCTTCCTACATAATCATATCGAAACGGTGCATGTTGTTTTGCCATGATGTCTTCCTCCATTCTTTTCCTGTCAGTTTTCTGATGGGTTTCAGTATACCGCTTCTCCATCCATTTGAAAAATACAAAAAAACAGCGTTCCGCCATAGCGTAAAACTATGACAGACGCTGTATGTGTGGAATATGCTGTTTTAAAGCTTCCATATATGCTTTCCCGTAACGGCTCAGCGGCATGTTTTTCTGCGTGATGGTGCCGATCCGCATCTTCTCATCCACATCCAGAGGCCGTGCAATGATATTTTCCCCGTTCAGCTCTTTACTGATCACTCCGGAACTGACCGTATATCCGTTAAGTCCGATCACCAGATTAAACAATGTTGCCCGGTCCCGGACTTTGATGTTTTTCCTGCGGTCCAGCGTGCTTAAAATCTCTTCCGAAAAATAGAAGGAATTGTATTCTCCCTGCTCAAAGGAAAGATACGGATAGTCCGCCAGATCGTCAAGCGTTACCATCTCCTCCCCTGCCAGCGGGTGCTCTGCTGACAGAAACACATGGGGTTTTGCCACAAATAGTTCACGGAATACCAGTCCGTTCATCCGGATCATCTTCTGAATGATTTCTTCATTTTTGGAGGAAGTATAGAGGATTCCGATCTCACTTTTCAGCCGGCTGACATCCTCGATAATCTCGTAGGTCTGGGTTTCTCTCAGCGTAAAATCGTACTTTTTCCCGCCAAATTCACGTATCACATCCACAAAGGCGTTGACCGCGAAAGAATAATGCTGACAGGAGACGGAAAATCTGGAACGCCGTTCTTTCTTGTTCAAAAAGCGCTCTTCCAGAAGGCTGGTCTGCTCCAGAACCTGTCTTGCATATGCGAGAAATTCATCACCCTCATTGGAAATCGTCACGCCCTTGTTGGTGCGGTGAAAAATCGTGATCTGCATCTCCTTTTCCAGTTCCCGGATGGCATTGGTGAGACTTGGCTGCGAAACAAAAAGCTGCCTTGCCGCCTCTGTAATATTTCCTGTCTCCGCCACGGTCACAATATATCTTAACTGCTGTAATGTCATCTTCCGTTACCTGCTTTCTGTCCGGGTACATTTCCCTGATTAAAAGGGCAGCGTCAATCGCTGCCCCTGGCTTAAAAGTATATAGGAAAGATAAGATTTTGTCAATTTGCCTTCTCTGGATTCTTACTTCCAGATCCAGCACAATCCGTTATAAAAATATTCCATCGCATACTCCCCGTTATGAGTGCCGCCTTCCTGTTCGAGGAAATAAAGGTTGCCCTCCCCTTCATTGTCCGTATAACGGAATGTTCCGCTGTTTTCGCCTGCCATTGCCTCAATCTGGTTTTTGAAAGAGGAATAGGCAAAATCATCCGTACCGGATGCCGCAAAAATAAAGAAATCATCCCAGTCATGTCCAGAATCCTGTACCATCGACGCCATAACTTCTCCATCGTTCGTAAGGCTTCCGCTGGACGGCATGAAGTAGCGGAAATAATCCAGACAGTACTCAAATGTCCTCCATGTTGCTACAGATCCCATGGAGAATCCACAGAATGCCCGGTGGTCTCTCGATGCCCGCAGCCCTTCCGGCGAAGTTTCCTCCGCATAGGTGCTGTAAGTCCCCTCGACAGCCGGAATCAGATCGTTAACCAGCTCATTGTGATAATTCTCGGTCAGCTGAAGTGCCAGAGAATAATCGGCACTGTCCTCTTCACTTTCATTATTGTAAGTCGGGCAGACCACAATCATCGGCTCGATTTTCCCGTCTGCCATGGCATTGTCCAGCACATTTTTAAATCATTCGGCCGGTCCGGCGTTCCCAGATAGGTCGTCTCGTTGCTCCATCCACCGTATCGCTTTGTTCCTGCTCACATCCTGCCAGAAGCATCAGCGCTGCCAGAAGTCCGACCAGTACTTTGCTCTTTTTTATCGCAATTTCAGCCTCCTGCCTCTTTTTGATTCACTATTTTTGTTCTCAAAAATCAATCGTGAATCTTATAGTTTGCAAGCAGCATCTCTGCAATTCCAGGTGCTTCCGGATCGTGTTTTCCCTTTCTGGTATCCATTGCACGGATTGCGTTCATCTCTTCTTCTGTCAGTTCAAAATCAAAAAGATCGATATTTCCCGCAATTCGTTCCGGATTTGTGGACCTCGGAAGAATAATCAGACCTTCCTGAAGTTCAAAACGAAGAACAATCTGTCCGGCATTTTTGCCGTATTTTTCTGCAATCTTTGTCACTGCCGGATGAGAAAGCATTGCAGTATTTCCACTTCCCAACGGCTGATATGCTTCAATTTTCACATCATGTTCTGCAAGTAATGCTTTTAATTCTTTCTGCTGGAAAAACGGGTTGCATTCCACCTGATTAACTGCCGGAATGGTGGATGCCTGCGGCAGGAATTCTTTCCAGATCTTTGGAGTCATGTTGCTTACGCCGATGGATTTCAGGACACCATCTTCCTTTGCTTCCTCAAGAGCCTTCTATACTCCTGCCACGTCTCCGTACGGCTGGTGCAGAAGATACAGGTCAATATAGTCCATACCCAGTTTTTCCAGAGAAGTCTCCAATCCTTTCTTTGCTGCTTCATATCCATAATCCTGAAGCCAGAGCTTGCTTGTGATAAAAATTTCTTCTCTCGGAATTCCGCTGTCCCTTACTGCCTTTTATGCTGAGATCAATCTGTTGCTTTCGATTTTATTATAAATCCCGGATCTCCACATCAGAAGTATCTTTTGGTTTGGCAGTATATACCGAAAGGTTTCTTCTATTTCAGATACATGTCAATGTAATCAAAAAACGGCTTCTTCTCCACCTGATCCTGATTCTGTCTGTACCACGCAAAGGCTTCCGAAAGTCCTTCCTCCAATGGTTCTGTATCCGGCATGAGTGCACACTGTCTGGTCACATCCAGCTGGTATTCATACTCACAGAAACTGAAATAATTTCTCTGTTCAACCGCTTCCTGAACATTTACAAATTCCGCTGTCTTCCCCGCAGCACGGTAACAGAGCCCGGCCCAGTCCCGGACAGAAATCATTTCCGGATTTCCCACATTAAAAATATGCTGTTCCGGTTTTCTCTCCAGTAGAATATCCAGAAATCTGCACAGATCCTGAATGTGGAAAAACTGCAGTTTCAGACTGCCGTCTCCCGGCAGATAAAACGGCCGGTCTGCCATCGCACAGTCAAATACAAAGGCTTCCCGGTAGATATCATTCATCGGCCCGTATAAGTACGGCGGCCTTATAATAAATGCATCCGGATCTCTCTTTTGCAGCACTGCTTCTGCTTCGATCTTGTCTGTACCGTATTTTCTCCAGTATGTATTCTCAGCAAGCGGCGTTTCTTCCGCAAACGGCTGCGGGAGATTGTCCGGATAAACTGCGCTGGAACTGATGAAAACATAATTTTCATAACTTCCAAGCGCATCCAGAAGCAGCTCCACTTCTTTTGCCGTATAGCCTGTATCAATCACAACATCAAAATGAAGATCACGAAGACGATCCCCCAGATGATACCGGTCCGCCTCGATCAGCCGCACGCCGTCAGACTGTTTCTTCGTGTTTCTGTTCAGTACACTGACATCATATCCTTTCCCAACATAGTACTCTGCAATGTATCTGCTTACAAATGCGGTTCCCCCTGTTACAAGTACTTTTTTCATACATCCTCCATTTTTCTTATGTAAAGCCGGGTTAAATCCGGCTGCAAAATTCTATAATTTCCTCTTTCCTTTTCTTCGCATCCTCTTTACATTCTACGGAGCATAGTCCAAGGCTTCCGCAGCACTCAATTTCCAGATGTCCATAGAAGTGTTCGAGTGTTTTAATAATCCGTTCGCATTCCTTCATATTTGGTCCCGTTCTTAATACAACAGCATAGCCTTTTTTTCCCCCCCCGGACAGACGCATGAGGTTCGTGTGTATTACACCATGGCGTACATCTGTCGATAAAGACTTTAAACTGCCCCGGAACATCCGCCCAGTAGGAAGGTGATTATTTTTACTATCCTATCACAGGCATGTTCTGGACACAAGAGTATTATTTATAAGACAAGGGCACCGCCCTGTCACTTTTCAGATGATAGAGCAGCGCCCTTTATTTACTTCATACATTCAAGCAGATTAGTCGTACTGATTCATCCATTTGATGAGTTCTACGCAGTAATCATCATGTCTGTCAACAAAACATGTATGTCTTGCACGTTCCCAAAGGATCCATTTAGAATTCGGGATTCTGTCTGCCATGGTCTTAGCTACAAGTGGAGAACAAAGATCTGAAATACCACTGCAGATCAGAGAAGGAATCTTGATCTGGTCAAGTTTGTCAATGTATTCAAAGTCTTTCAGTGTTCCTGTAGGTGCGAATTCGTTTGGTCCCCATCCTTCAACATAAGACTCAGAACCTGATTTTTTCGGTCTTGTACAACACTCCGGAGCATCTTCTCCAATCCAGTAGTTGCAATATCTATCCATGTATTCTGCAACTGCAGCATCGTAAGCTTCTCCTGTGAAATCACCTGTTTCAAGAGCATGGTTAATTGCATCCTGCATATCCTGCGGCATCATTTTGATACGGCGAAGACCTTCTCTTTCCCAAAGAGAACTGCTTGGATGGCCGCTTGAAATGATGAAACTCTTAACACCCTTCGGATCATAGTCAACTGCATATGCGATCTGCATCATTCCGCCCCAGGACTGTCCAATGATGTGGCATACATCTAAGTCAAGGTGTTTTCTCAAAGCTTCCAGCTCGTCTAACCATACTTTCTGGTTCCACAGTTCCGGATGTCCGTCCAGATAAGAATTTCCGCATCCGATCTGGTCATACATAACGATCATACGATCATCATCGTCTGCAACATTGTCCAGTACTTCGAAATAGTTATGAGTAGACCCCGGTCCTCCGTGAAGACAAATCAATGGTGCCTTTCCATTATCTTTTCTTTCCCCAACAATTCTGTAATAAGTCTGATAACCTAAGTACGGCATGTAGCCTTCTGTAATTTTTGCCATGATTATCCCCTTTCTGACATTTTTTTCACTATCTTTAAGTATAATACATTTTGCGAAAAAATGAACCCTTTTTTGTAATTTTTTTGAATTTTGTTAATATTATCCAAAATCATATCCCTGTACCATACAAGATAACCGAATATGAATTGGTATATTTATAGGTGATTTCTATAAAGCAAATATCTTTTTCTGCTTTATGCTGCCCTGATAGATATTTTTTTGTCAAGTGAAACATTAAGACTGCCTGATTATTTTTCACTCAATAGAACCACCTCTGATCAGATTATACAGTTCAAATTGTACGAAAAATGCTCTCTATCTTCCGGAAGAATCAACTCCTTCTTGCTGTCCTTTTCTGTAATTGGCCTTACCGGTCTGCACGGATTACCAAATGCAAGATAATTATCCGGAATATCTTTTGTCACAACACTGCCTGCGCCAATCACGACATTATTTCCTATATGCACGCCCCCAATTACAACCGTATTACATGCAATCCAGACATTATTACCGATATGAATTTCGTCCGCATATTCTGCCATCGTTGTCTTTCCATCTTCGTCCAGCCCCATCCTCTCCTGAGCAATAAGAGGATGAGAAGTTGCCATCAAAGAAACATTCGGGCCAAAACAGACATTGTCACCAATGAAAATTTTTCCATCATCCATAACCGTCAGATTAAAATTAGCAAAGAAATTTTCCCCGATAAAAGTATGACATCCATAATTAAACTGCACAGGGCCCTGAAAATAAAACACATTTCCCACTTTTCCCAGAATATCGCGAATCACTTCATTTCTGTCGGAATCAAACTCGTCCATCATATTATATTTCTGACATGCAGCATGAGCTTTGTGCTTGATATCCTTCAGCTCCTGTTTTCTTGGATCAAACATTTTCCCCGCAAAAATTTTCTCTTCCTCTTTCATATACCTTCCTCATTTCTGTTTTACTAATTCTTATATTAGCAGAAAGTCCTCCAAACTTCTACAATATTACATCCGCTGATTTTCTCTCCTACAATTCCTGTCTTTGATGTAAGATTCCTTAACCGCTTCTCTCGTCTCCCGGTCTCAACGTTTTAAATGGCCGGTAAAGAATTTCGGCATTTTCTCTCATATTCCGTCAAGCGAGAGAAGAGCCAGGCCCCTGTCTGCAAGGGTTCCTGGCTCTTTCCTGCTTATTTCATTACAATATTGATGATTCTTCCCGGTACATAGATTTCTTTTACGATATTTCCGGTCAGTTTTTCTTTAATTGCTTCCTTGCCGGCAGCAATCGCTTCGTCTTTGCCTGCTTCTGCGGAGATTGTTACAACAGCTCTTGTCTTGCCGTTGATCTGTACAGCCACTTCGATTTCATCGTCTTTCATAGCTTCTTCATCGTAGGTCGGCCATCCCGCATGGAATACGCTTCCTTCGTGTCCCAGCTGCTCCCAGAGTTCTTCACCCATGTGCGGTGCGAACGGTGCAAGCAGTACTGCGATCGTGGAAAGTGTCTCTTTATCAATTCCGCCTTCTTTCTTGGCAAGATCGATAAACTTGTTGTTGTATTCCATGAATCCGGAAATTACCGTATTCAGGCTGAAGCTTTCCAGACGTGTTGTAATATCGTATACCATCTTGTTTCGGAGTTTGATCATTTCCTTGGATGGTGTTACGTCTTTGTCTTTGTTGTCCATTACAAGATTCCAGAGCTTGTTCAGGAAACGGTATACCCCGTCGATTCCTCTGTCATCCCACTCCGCATCCAGTTCCGGCGGTCCAACGAAGAGTTCATACATTCTCAGAGAGTCGCATCCGTAATCTCTTACAAGATCGTCCGGAGATACGACATTTCCTTTGGACTTACTCATCTTGATTCCGTTCTTTCCGGTAATCATACCCTGATTGAAGAGCTTGATAAACGGCTCATCAAAATCGATCACGCCGATATCGCACAGGAACTTCGTGTAGAAACGGGAATACAGAAGGTGAAGTACCGCATGTTCCACACCTCCGATATACATATCAACCGGAAGCATCGCGTCCGCTTTTTCTCTGGAAACCAGTTCTTTATCATTATGCGGATCTACGTAACGCAGGAAATACCAGGAGGAACCTGCCCACTGAGGCATGGTGTTGGTCTCTCTCTTGGCCGGCTTTCCACAGACCGGACAGGTTGTGTTAACCCAGGAATCAATCGCAGCAAGCGGAGATTCTCCTGTTCCTGTCGGCTCGTAGGACTCTACATCCGGCAGCGTCAGTGGAAGCTGATCCTCCGGCACCGGTACAGCGCCGCAGTCCGGGCAGTGTACAATCGGGATCGGTTCTCCCCAGTATCTCTGGCGGGAGAATACCCAGTCACGCAGTTTGTAGTTGACGGTCTTTCTTCCGATACCGCGCTCTTCGATCATCACCGGAGCTTCCTTTTTCAGAACAGCGGATTCCATGCCGTTCCATTCTCCGGAATTGATCATGGTTCCGGATGCCTCTGTGTAGGCTTCTGTCATATTTTCAATTTCTTTTCCGTCTTTGGCGATAACCTGAATGATCGGAATGTTGAATTTTGTTGCAAATGCAAAGTCACGGTCATCATGTGCCGGTACGCACATGATTGCTCCGGTACCGTAGTCAGCCAGTACATAATCAGACAGCCAGATCGGCACCTTTGCTCCGTTGATCGGATTGACCGCGTAGCTTCCTGTGAAAACTCCGGTTTTTTCCTTATCCTGAAGGCGGTCAACATTAGACTTCATGGAAGCGTCGTAGATATATTTCTCCACTGCTTCTCTTGTCTCATCGGTTGCAAGTTCTTTTGCAAGAGCATGCTCCGGAGCCAGTACCATAAAGGTTGCGCCGTAAAGTGTATCCGGTCTTGTTGTGTAGACAGTGATCTTTTCATCTCTTCCATCCACCGGGAACTCTACCTCGGCACCGTAGGATTTACCGATCCAGTCTGTCTGCATCTTCTTAACCTTCTCCGGCCAGTCCAGTTTGTCCAGGTCGTTCAGAAGTCTCTCTGCATATTTGGTAATCTTGAGCATCCACTGACGGAGGTTCTTCTTTGTTACTTCCGTACCGCAGCGCTCACATTTTCCATTGACAACTTCCTCGTTTGCAAGTCCGGTCTTACAGGACGGGCACCAGTTGATCGGGAACTCCTTCTCGTAAGCAAGGCCGGCCTTAAACATCTTTACAAAAATCCACTGGGTCCATTTGTAGAAGTTCGGGTCTGTCGTGTTGACCTCTCTGTCCCAGTCGTAAAGAGCCGCGATCTCATTGATCTGTCTCTTGATATTCTTTACATTTTCCGCTGTGGACTTTGCCGGATGAACGCCCATTTTGATCGCGTAGTTTTCTGCCGGAAGTCCGAATGCATCCCATCCCATCGGATGAATGATATAGTATCCCTGAAGCAGTTTGTAACGGCTCCATACATCGGAGATGACATATCCTCTCCAGTGTCCGACATGCAGACCGTTTCCTGACGGATACGGGAACATATCGAGGCAGTAATATTTCTCATGTTTTCCTCTCTCATCTTCCTGTACATTCACCGGATGCTCTTCCCAGTGTGCACGCCACTTTTTCTCGATTGCCTTGTGATTATAAGGTGTCGGCATCTTTGATTTCCTCCTCACATAATATAGTAACCATTTTATGCTTTCTTTTATACCCGCAAAAGCTTCCTGATAAATCCATTGGATTATCTATAGAATAAAAAAACTTCCGTCTCTGAACATATCCAAGAGACGAAAGCCATGAAAGCCCACGCGGTACCACTCTTCTTCGCCCGTCCGCAGACCGGCGCACTCTCATCTGTAACGGGAATACCCGCTTCCGGCTACTAGAGTTCACCAGAAGAACTCCGAGGCGAGTTGGGAGTGTCTGTCCTGCTGCCTCGCACCATACGGCAGCTCTCTGAAAAAACATCGGCTCTTACTATTCCTCATCTGACGTTTTTCTCTGTACTTTTTTATACCTGTTCATTTTACTCATATCATCTCCCTTTGTCAAGATTTCCACCTTTTTTCCTATAATTTTTCCATATTTGATTTTTTCTGGATTTATTGGAATGTTTTTCGTTATTTTCATTCTTTTCGAGTTTCTTTTGTGGAATTTGACAAAAAAGGATTGTTTAAAATCCCTGATAGGTGTATAATAATCACAAGTCATTTCAGTACGAAAAATATATAGCTAAAGGAGATAATGCATATGGTTAATTTATTGACAGGCCCGAAAGGGAGCGGAAAAACACAGCAGATGATTGAACTTGCCAACAAAGCGGCAAAGGAGTCCGACGGACACGTATTCTTTATCAAAAAAAGCCACCGCGATACATACAGCTTATCTTTTGATATCCGTGCGATCTGCATGGATGACTATGAAGCGATCGACAATATTGATGCCTATCTTGGATTTATTTATGGCATGACAAGTGCAGATCACGATATTAAGGCGATTTTTATCGACGCTATTTTGAAACATGCACATATCTCTCTTGATGATATCCCGGAATTTGTTGAAAAGCTGAAGAAAATTTCAAAAGAGTGTGATCTTGATTTTTATGTAAGCATCAGTGCAGGAAAAGATGATCTCCATCTTGTAGACGCTGAGGGCTGTACTTATCTGAACTGATAATGCCGGCTGACGAACTGCTGCCACAAAGAGTCCTTACCTGATCAGACAGCAGTTCGTTTTTTAAAACAAGGAGACGGTCGATATCCCGTCTCCTTGTTTTATTGCTTTTATTCTTCCTGCAAAGCAGTCCCGATATTATTGTCTGTTTCTTCGGTCTCCTCTTCAATCGGATTCTTTTCTTCACCGTTGAGGGAAAGTACCACATTGGTCTTTTCACCCTCCCGGTATTCCATCGTCACTTCCTGTCCAACATCATATTTGATGATATCAATAAAATCAACGACCGAAACATCAAAGATCTCATCCGAACCTTCTACCATCACGTAGAAGTGGGAATCTCCTTCCACAACGCCCTGAGCGATTCTGGTAATCGTACCGGTAATGGTTTTTGTTTCTTTTGCTGCGGCACTGTCATCTGTCTCGATCCCGTTCTCCCTCATCAGTTCAAGATAGTTTTCCTCGCACTTGCTGACGGTGTCCCCGATCGCCACGACCTGATATTTCTGAACATTGACCATGGCATATTTTTTCACAAGGCCCGCGTCATCTTTGAGCGCGATGAAGTATGTCGGCTCACCGGAAATATTCAAAAGCAGCGGAAATGTCGCCGTATAATGGAGATTCTGTACCTGGCCTTCCGCCGAGGACATGGCAGAATTCTCCGTCGCTCCTTCCACTTCATAGAACTTCGTCTCCATCGTCCTTTGATTCATCAGGACAAATCCAACGTTGGACTGGTCTTCATTGACCGATGTCACTCCGGTATATACCCAGACATCGTCATCAATGGCCAGATAGTTATATCCGTCTGTTGTCTTCAGGCAGTCTTTCTGGCTCAGAATACTGTTAAAGAATCCATGTTTGAGCGTTCCGTAATAGTCGTAGAGCTGGATCAGAAGATCCGGATCATAAGCGTGGTCAATCCACTCCGGCACTTCATCGATGGCATAGTCTGTCGTCTCTCCGGTAATCGCGTTGCAAAGCACAACCCGTCCTACCGTCTCGCCTCCAAACAACCCGATATTGAATTTCTTCACCGGAGCAACCCAGTACGGCACACCTTCATCATCAATCTCAAAACTCAGTTCTCCGAAAATATAGGTCGGATACCGGAAACGGAGATGTCTGTGGATATTCCGGTTAAAATATTCGCTGGTGGAATATTTCATTCCTTCATCGAGCATAACGAGTTCTGTAGACTGTGTTGTCATATCGATCCGGATATAGGCCGGAATTCCTTCAGACTGATTCGTAAACCACTTGATTACATTCGCATAGCGAAGCGGCGATACCCGGACCGGCTTGTCCTGATAGTTGATCTGGCTGTAGAGCTCATCCACTTCAAACTGGGACACCATGTCCACCATGCTTCCCATCTTTCTGTTTCCAAGAAGGGTTGCAGACTCCCGGTCCAGAAGCGGAATCTGGTCAAAGGAAAGTTCCTTGATATCTGTCTGAAAATCCCCTTCCTCCACAGTCAGGAGCTTCTGATACTTTTTCGCGTTGATGATCGGTGAAGAAAGGAGTGTTCCTCCAAGATAAATAACACCGATCAGCACGAAAAGACCGATCAGACCTTTTGCGATCCCGGACTGTTTGATCTCCTCTTTTCGGAACAGTTTTTTCTTTCCAATGTAGATAACCGCAAGAGCCGCAATCACCACAAGCAGGAAAGTCCAGAATCCCGCAGCATGGATATTGATAGCCGGAAGCTTCACATAGTAATAAATACCGGCAAGCAGAATCAGGCCAATTACAGTCAGAACTTTCATTTTTGTCTTTTTCATAGCTTCTCCTCTTCTTTATTTCATTGACTGGTTATGGTAAGCAATTATAACACTCTTTTCTTACGAAAACAAGGGTCCGGCCATACGCTCTTTCCCGCATAGCCGGACCCTCTCTTATGTACGTTCTTTCAAGGTACGATTATTCTTCTGCTGCTCTGTTTGCAATCTCTTTTTCCTGAACGTCGGACGGAGCCTGCTCATATCTTGCAAACTGATATTCATAAGTACCGCGTCCTCCTGTCATGGAACGGAGGTTCGTGCAGTATCCGTAAAGCTCCATCATCGGAACATCGGCTTCAATTGCCTGTTTTCCTCCGTTGACCGGATTCATGCCAAGCACACGGCCGCGGCGCTTGTTCAGATCACCCATAACGTCACCGGTATATTCATCCGGAACTGTTACCTTCAGGGATGCGATTGGTTCAAGAAGTACCGGAGATGCTTCCATGATTCCTTTCTTGAATGCCTGGATCGTTGCGGTCTTAAATGCCATTTCAGAAGAGTCTACCGGATGATAGGAACCATCGTACAGCGTTGCTTTCACTCCGACTACCGGATATCCGGCAAGAGGTCCTTTCTGTACAGCTTCCTGGAGACCTTTTTCCACAGCCGGGAAGTAGTTCTTCGGAACCGCTCCTCCTACGACTTTTTCTTCAAATACGAATGGCTCTTCCAGATCACCGGACGGCTCGAATGTCATCTTGACATGACCATACTGTCCGTGTCCTCCTGACTGTTTCTTATATTTGGAATCAATATCGGATTTCTTCCGGATCGTCTCGCGGAATGCTACCTTTGGTTTCTCAAGAGTAATCTCTACTTTATATCTGGAGGCGAGTTTGCTTGCAATAATTTCCAGATGCTGGTCTCCCATGCCGTACAGAAGAATCTGTCTGTTTTCTGTATCATTGACAACCTTCATCGTCACATCTTCTGCCATCATTCTGGAAAGTGCCTGGGATACCTTATCTTCATCTCCCTTGGTCTTGGTCGTATATTTCATGTAGGTATAAGGCTGGGAATACTCGGTTTTTGCGTATGCAATCTGTGTGTTCTTTGTAGAAAGTGTATCTCCTGTCTTCGTAGTGGTCAGTTTTGCAATGGCCCCAATATCTCCTGCAAACAGCTCTGATACTTCAATCGGCTTATTTCCAAGCATCGTGTAAATCTTGCCCGGCTTTGCCTCTGCATCTGTGTCTGCATTGTACAGCACGTCATCACCTTTGATAACGCCGGAGCACACTTTGATGAAAGAATATTTTCCGATAAACGGATCCACCATGGTCTTATATACATATGCACTCTTTGCTTTCGCAAAATCATAATTTGCCTCATAGATGGCATTTGTTTTCCGGTTCATGCCGACACATTCACGGTTTGCCGGGCTTGGGAAGAACCGTACAATATCAGAAAGAAGGTTTGCAACCCCCTGTGCCTGAAGATTGGATCCCATTGCTACCGGAACGATATCTCCATCCATTACTTCCGTACGCATCGCGGAACGGATCTCCTCAATGGAAAACTCCTCTCCGGAAAGATAGCGGTCCAGGAATTCCTCACTGGTCTCTGCCACTGATTCCATCAATGCTTCTCTGTACTGCTGGAGATATTCCATACAGTAATCCGGGATCTCACATTCTTCCCTCTTTCCAATCTCTGTGTAGCGGCGTCCCGCATTCTTGATAATGTTAACGTATCCGACGAGCTTCTCGTTTTCACGGATCGGCATGAAGTGCGGTGCGATCACCTTCCCGTATTTTTCACGGAGTGTCTCCACAACCTGACGGAAACTTGCGTCGTCCACATCCATCTCTGTCACGTAAACCATACGCGGCAGATTGTATTTGTCGCAGAGTTCCCATGCTTTTTCCGTTCCGACCTCTACGCCCGCTTTTCCGGAAACAACAATGACTGCTGCATCCGCAACACTGACAGCTTCTTCCACTTCACCTACAAAGTCGAAGTATCCCGGTGTATCCAGCACATTAATTTTCGCTTTTTCCCATTCGATCGGGATCAGGCTCGTGCCGATAGAAAATCCGCGTTTCTGTTCCTCTTTATCGAAATCGCTGATGGTATTTCCGTCCCCTACTTTTCCCATCCTGTTTACCGCGCCTGATACATAGGCCATCGCTTCTGCAAGACTTGTCTTTCCGCATCCGCCATGACCTAACAAAACAACGTTTCTGATTTCATCCGTCCTGTAAACTTTCATATAGTGCTGCCTCCTTGATTTTCTAGCTCAAATTTTACCGTTCTTGTTTTAACAGTAATCATGGGTATATTGTACTAAATTTTTCGTAATTTTACAACTCTTTTATTGAATTTTCACAATGTCTCTATAACTATTCAGCCATGCGGCCTGTAACAATGAAAACCTGGCGCAAGCTTGCTTGCAGAAGGTTTGAGTTGTTTCAGGACATATGGCGTTTAGCCATAAGCGAAGATTCAGCTGCGTAAGCAGCGAAAAGCAGCGCGAGCTGCGAATCTAAGCTGCATGGCTGAATAGTTGACTATTACTTGAACATTTTGAATATGGATTCTGTCAGATGTATTTTGACAAACATCTGAAAATCTTCTAAAATGGAAGAAATAACAAGATCAGGAAAGATGAGGACTTAATTATGAAAACAGGATTTATCGGGCTTGGATTGATCGGTGGTTCGATCGCAAAGGCCATCCGCCAGTATTTTCCGGAAAGTGAGATCGTCGCTTTTGATAAAAGCCGGGAAACGCTGGCCCTTGCAACTGCCGAATCGGTCATCAATACGGCGGTAACAGTCATTGACGAAAATTTCAAAGGGTGTGACTATCTGTTTCTGTGCACACCGGTCATTTACAATTCTGCCTATTTAAGCCAGATAAAGCCGTTTCTCTCAGAGAAAACGATCCTGACCGATGTCGGCAGCGTCAAGACGCCGATCCATCAGGAGGTGGAAAAACTTGGGCTCTCCGACTTTTTTATCGGAGGACACCCGATGGCAGGATCAGAAAAATCCGGATATGTGAATTCCAAGGCGGTTCTGATTGAGAATTCCTACTATATTCTCTCTCCGTCCAGACCTGAACAGAAGGAAAAAATACAGGCCTTCACAGAGTTTATTCAGGCAATCCGCGCGATTCCGGTCACACTGGACTGCAGGACGCACGATTACATCACAGGAACGATCAGTCATCTGCCGCATGTAATCGCCTCCGGCCTTGTCAATTTCGTCCGGGATCATGATACGACGGATGAACTGATGAAACTATTAGCCGCCGGCGGTTTTAAGGATATCACAAGGATTGCATCCTCTTCCCCGACGATGTGGGAACACGTCCTTATGACAAACCGGGAAAATGTCTCCGAGATTCTCGGAAACTACATCAAGACACTGGAGGATGCCAAAAAGCTGATTGATGCAGGCGATTCCCAGGGAATCTACAATTTCTTCGACACTTCACGGAACTACCGGAATTCTGTTCCGGATATTTCCGCCGGACCGATCAAAAAGCTTTTTGCCATCTACTGTGATATCATCGATGAGGCGGGCGGGATTGCCACCATCGCAACCATCCTTGCCTCCAATAATATCAGTATTAAAAATATCGGGATCATTCACAACCGCGAGTTCGAAGAAGGTGTTCTCAGAATTGAATTTTATGAAGGTGTCGCTCAGGAAAAGGCAGCCCAGGTTCTCCGCAGACACCGCTATACGGTCTATGAGCGTTCCTGATAGCCGAAAATGATATAAGGGAGATTATTTATGAGACAGATCAAATCATCCTCTCCTCTGAAAGGAGAGATTACCATACCGGGAGATAAATCCATCTCCCACAGAAGCATTATGTTCGGAGCCCTTGCAAAGGGCGTGACCTCCGTCCGCCACTTTCTGGAGGGTGCGGACTGCCTTTCTACCATCGGATGCTTCCGTCAGATGGGAATTGAAATCCAAAAAGAATCTGACGGCCGGATTCTCGTCCACGGCAAAGGAATCCGCGGGCTTACCGCTCCTGCCGCCACACTGGATGTGGGAAACAGCGGTACAACTACAAGACTGATTTCCGGAATCCTAAGCGCCCAGAATTTTACTTCTGTACTTTCCGGAGATGCGTCATTAAATTCCAGACCTATGGGACGGATCATCCACCCGCTTTCCATGATGGGCGCACAGATCAAAAGTCTCCGCGGAAATGACTGTGCCCCACTTCAGATCGACGGTCGCATGGATCTTCACGGAATCCACTACGATTCTCCGGTAGCCTCCGCCCAGGTCAAATCGGCCATCCTCCTTGCAGGGCTGTATGCTGACAGAGAGACTTCTGTCCATGAGCCGGCTCTTTCCAGAAACCATACCGAGCTGATGCTCTCCCAGTTTGGAGCCGATCTTCATACAGAGATCCTAAAAGACGGCTCCGCCGAAATCCGGATTTCTCCATGTGAAGAGCTTTACGCCCAGGACATTCTTGTACCGGGCGATATTTCCTCCGCGGCCTATTTTATCGCTGCCGCCCTCTTGGTACCGGGATCAGAAGTTCTGATTAAAAACGTGGGGATCAACGAAACCCGTGCTGGAATTTTAAAGGTCTGCAAAGATATGGGGGCCGATATTACCTATCTCAATCAGAATCAGGGTGCGGGAGAACCGACCGCAGATCTTCTCGTACGCAGTTCCAGTCTTCACGGCGTCTGCATCGAGGGAACGGTAATCCCGACGCTGATCGATGAAATTCCGATGATCGCCGTCCTTGCCGCATTTGCCAGGGGCCAGACCATCATCCGCGATGCGGCAGAGCTGAAAGTGAAAGAAACCGACCGGATCCGGACCGTAACGGAAAATCTGAAGGCCATGGGCGCAGATGTCACTCCAACCGACGACGGCATGATTATTCAGGGCGGGAAACCGCTCCACGGTGCCGAAATCCACCCTTACATGGACCACCGTATCGCCATGGCATTTGCTGTGGCAGGACTTGCCTCTGAAGGGGAAACAACGATTCTGGAAGAACAGTGTGTCGATGTCTCCTATCCGGGATTTTTTGAAGCTCTGCACACACTTACCGTATAATCTTTCGAAAAGAAAGGGGTGTCTTATGATGACCAATGAAGAATTATTCGCCTCCATCTATACACACGATACGATCTATCTGCCGCCAAGCGAACAGGACTGCGCGGCCTTGGAGGTTGCCCTTGGATGCAGCCACGCGAAATGCCGGTTCTGCGACTTTGCAAAGGACCCGTTCCAGATTCATTCCATGGAACAGATCCGGCGGAACATGCAGATCCTGGGCCGTTTCCGCCCGGATGCGTACCGGCTCTTTCTGCTGGGAGAAAACGCCTTTGTTCTCGATTATCAGAAGCTTTGCCAGATTTTTGATATGACAGATCAGTATATGCCGAATATTCACGAATTTTCCATGTATTCCCGCATAGACGACATTGCACGGAAAACGGATGAAGAGCTTCGGATGCTCCATAAGATGGGACTTTCCACCCTCCACATCGGACTGGAAAGCGGAAGTGATTCCATCCTGCTTGAGCAGAATAAAGGAGTCACCTCCATGGATATGCTTGTACAGCTTCGAAGGCTGGAGGCTGTGGGAATCGAATATTATGTCACCATTATTCTTGGACTTGGCGGGCGCCGTTTTTCCGTCCACCATGCCCTTGCCACCGCCCGGCTGCTAAACCAGCTGCACCCGGCGGATATCTGGTGTCTGAAGCTGAAACTCTGGCCGGACACCCCGCTTTATAAGGATGCAAAGAAAGGGCACTTCGACATGATGAACGATGCCGAGATGCTCTGGGAGGAACGGATCATGCTGGAAAATCTGACCGTCAAAGACTGCATGTTCCATGACACTACCGTCCTCAATACCTATACCATCCAGGGACGCCTTCCGGAAGAAAAAGCTTCTCTTCTGGATGCGATCGATATGCTTCTGGCATCCTGTGGATTTTAAATGTAAAAATGAAAACCAGGGAGAATAAACACATGAAACGGAATCCAAACGCCTGCTTAATCTGCGGCAAAGAATTGATTTATACAGAACACGCAAAGGAAATGGAATGTTCCATCTGTCATCAGACGTTTTTATCCAATGCCTGCTGTGAAGATGGACATTTTGTCTGCGATTCCTGTCACGAAGCAAAGGGACTTGAAGCCATCCGGGACTTCTGCCTTTCCACGGATCTGAAAGATCCGATTCAGATCGCACAGCAGATCATGCAGAATCCTTTTATCTATATGCATGGACCTGAACACCATATCCTCGTCGGCTCCGCCCTTCTGACCGCTTATAAAAACTGTGGAGGCAGTATCGATCTTGAGGAAGCACTCTCTTTAATGGAAGAACGTGGCAAACAGGTGCCTGGCGGTGTCTGCGGCTTCTGGGGATGCTGCGGTGCCGGAGTCAGCACTGGAATATACTGCTCCATCCTCTCAAAGGCAACTCCTCTTGCCGGTACTTCCTGGGGGCTTTCCAATCAAATGACCTCCAGGTCTCTGGAAAACATTGGAACTCACGGCGGTCCAAGATGCTGCAAACGGGATTCATTCCTTGCTATTTTAAGTGCAGTAGAATTTACAAAAGAGCATTTTCAGGTGGAACTCCCGGTTTCCTGCAGCATCCGCTGTTCTTTCCATGAAGAAAACGGACAGTGTCTGAAACCCCTCTGCCCGTTCTATCCACTTTCCTGATATGTAATCAAAACTTTTTCCATGCTCCCGGATGGAATAATAAAAGAAGCGGAAACAGTTCCAGCCTTCCGGCGAGCATGTCAAAGATCATAACGAGTGTCGTTCCATTGCTGAACGCACTGAAATTTCCTGTCGGCCCGACCATTTCAAGTCCAGGGCCGACATTATTTAATGTCGTTGCTACTGCTGTAAAATTTGTTACCAGATCGAAATCATCAATTCCAACCAGCAGTACCGAAAACGCAAAAATCAGAATATAAATAATCATATAGACATTTGCAGCCCTGAGTACTTCTTGTGAAATCAGCCGTCCGTCCATCTGAAGTTTCTTGACTCCGGTAGGATGTACAAGCTGGTTCAGTTCTTTTCTGATGGTCTTTCCGAGAATCAGAATACGGGATACCTTGATTCCTCCTCCGGTACTTCCCGCACATGCCCCTACAAACATCAGCATGACCAGAATGGTCCGGGGCACCTGTGCCCAGAGGTTAAAGTCTGTCGTTGCATACCCGGTCGTTGTAATAATAGATCCCACCTGAAAAGCAGAATGCCGGAAAGCCTCTTCTGCGGTCGGATAGGAAGACCGGATATACAAAAAGATCACAAGCACGGCCGCCGCAATGATCCCAAAATACCATCTGACTTCCTCGCTTTTTAATGCTTCTATCGGTTTTTTCAGAAGCAGAAGGAAATAAAAATTAAAATTAACACCGAACAAAATCATGAAAGTTGTCACTACATACTGCAGATACGGCGAATATCCGGCAAGACTGTCGTTCTTAATTCCAAAGCCGCCGGTCCCGGCCGTTCCAAATGTGATGGTAAGTGCGTCAAACAAAGGCATCTTCCCGATCAGAAGAAGTATGATCTGAATGATTGTCATGACAATATAGATCTGATACAGAACTTTTGCCGTACTCTTGATTTTGGAAGTCATTTTTGTGACGGACGGTCCCGGACTTTCCGCCCGCATCAGATTGATATTTTTTCCTCCGCTCAGCGGCAGAATCGCCATAATGAAAACGAGTACTCCCATTCCGCCGATCCAGTGGGTAAAACTTCTCCAAAAGAGAATACAGCGCGGCACTACCTCCACATTCGTCAGAACGCTGGATCCGGTGGTTGTAAATCCGGATACTGCCTCAAACAACGCTTCCACCGGATTTGGAATCACTCCGCTTATCACAAATGGTACCGCCCCCACGATGCTCAGTACAATCCATCCAAGGGCAACGCTGGCAAATCCTTCCCTGGAATGGAAGTCTTTGTTTTTGGGTTTCCGAACCGTCAGCGGTATTCCGATTACCAGTGCAGCTGCCATTGTAATCAAAAAAGAAATTCCGCATTTTTCCTGATAAATCATCGCCACAAGACAGGAAGGAAGCATAAACGCTGCTTCAAAATTCAGTATCCACCCTACGATATACATTACCATAGAATAATTCATAGTCTTTACTCCTTTTCCCCGTCTGGTCTCTCATTAATATTTCAGAATATCCGCAATGTCGTGAAGACCCTTGTGAGTTGTCACGATAATCACGGAATCCCCTACTTTCAGCATGTCCTGTCCACGGGCCATCTTCAGTTTTCCATATCTGCTGATATAACATACAAGCAGATGATCCTTTAACGGAAGATCCATAAGCCTCTGATTTGTGACACTGGAATCTTCCCGGATGACAAACTCCAGCGCTTCCGCCTGTCCGTCCAGGATTTTGTAAAGAGTCTCCACATTGCTTCCAAGGGAATTCTGCATCGCTCTTGTATAGCGGACAATGTGATCCGCCGCAAGGTTTTTCGGATAGATAACGCTGTCAATATCCAGTTCATCCACTACTTCCTCGAAGTGAATCCGGTTGACCTTGGCAATCAGTTTTGCGTTCGAGTATTTTCGTGCAAGCAGTGCAAGCATCAGGTTTTCCTCATCCATATTGGTCAGCGCCACAAAGGAATCCGCATGCATCAGACCCTCTTCCAGGAGAAATTCCTTGTCAGTTCCGTCTCCCTGAAGAATCGTAGCTTCCGGCAGCTGTTCACTGAGCATCTCACACCGCTCTTTATTCTGTTCTATAATTCTGACATCCACCCTCATTTCGAGAAGCTGCTTTGCAAGATAGTATGCTATCGTGCCCCCGCCTACAATCAGTGTACTTTTTGCCTGATGGGTCGGAATCCCCATTTTGCGGAAGAACTTTGCCGTCTCCTTCGGCACTGCCATCATGGATACCATATCGTTGTTCTTCAGAACAAAATCTCCGTTCGGGATCACAACCTGTCCCTGTCTCTCCACGCCGCAGATCATAATGTCACACTTCATTTTGGAAATAATATCCGCGACCTGAAGTCCATCCATATGGAGTTCCGGATTCATCCGGAATTTGATCATTTCCACCCTTCCTCTTGCAAATGTATCAACCTTCTTGGCGTACGGAAGACGAAGCAGCTGGGAAATCTCCTGAGCGGCCGTCAGCTCCGGATTGATAACAACCGACAGGCCCATCTGGCGCTTGATGAAGTTTACTTCCTTGCTGTAAATCGGATTTCTTACTCTCGCGATTGTCTGGCACTTTCCCGTCTTCTTCGCGATCAGGCAGCAAAGAAGATTCAATTCGTCTGAACCGGTAACTGCGATCAGAAGTTCCGCATCCATGACACCGGCCTCCACCTGTACCTGATGGCTGGCACCGTTTCCCACAATTCCCATCGCATCAAACTCTTCTTCCGCCTCTTCCACTTTCTTTTGATTCAGGTCAATAATCGTAATATTATGATTTTCAGAGCTAAGCTGGTCTGCAATTGTTGTTCCTACTTTTCCAGCTCCTACAATAATGATATTCATGACTCCTCCTGCGCAAACAAAAAAATTTTATATAATTTTTATGAAATCTTAATCATTATACTCCTTTTCCGCAGAAAAGCAATATCTTTCTCCAAGATTTTACATTGACCCGGACCGTACTTTTCTTTTCATGCAAAAAGACGCCTTCCGGCGTCTTTCTGCTATCATGGCTACACAATATAATGTTATTTGTTCAGTCCCATTTCTTCACGCACTTCGATGAAGCATTTTACGATGAAATCGATATCTTCTTTTGTATGGCTTGCACATACCTGTGTACGTATTCTTGCTTTTCCCTTCGGTACTACCGGATAGGAGAATGCTACGACATAAACACCTTTTTCCATCATTCTCTTAGCGAATTCAGCAGCTGTCTTCTCATCGTAGATCATAACCGGCACACATGGATGTGTTCCCGGAATAACGTCAAATCCATTTTCATCCAGTTTCTGGCGGTAGTAAGTAGTAACTTCCTCCAGATGGTCACGGAGTTCTGTGCTTTCGCTTAACATATCAAACAGTTCCATGCTTGCTCCGACAATTGCCGGTGCAAGAGAGTTGGAGAACAGATACGGACGGCTCTGCTGACGAAGCAGGTCAATAATTTCCTGACGTCCGGATGTGTATCCGCCTGATGCTCCGCCCAGGGCTTTTCCAAGTGTTCCCGTGATAATATCTACACGGCCTTCTACTCCACAGTATTCTGCTGTACCACGGCCTTTTTTGCCTACAAATCCAACTGCATGGCTGTCATCTACCATAACAAGTGCATTGTATTTGTCAGCAAGATCACAGATACCTTTCAGGTTTGCGATGATACCGTCCATGGAGAATACACCGTCTGTAGCGATCAGTTTGATTCTTGCTCCGGCTTCATCTGCCTCTTTTAATTTTGCTTCCAGATCTTCCATATCATTGTTTTTGTAACGATATCTCTTTGCTTTGCAGAGACGTACTCCATCGATAATGGAAGCATGGTTCAGTTCATCACTGATGACTGCGTCTTCTGCTTTCAGAATTGTCTCAAACAGACCGCCGTTTGCGTCAAAGCAGGAGGAGTAAAGGATAGTATCGTCTGTTCCAAGGAAATCAGAGATCTTTTTCTCCAGCTGTTTATGAATGTCCTGTGTTCCGCAGATGAAACGTACTGAAGCAACACCGAATCCTCTTTCATCATAAGTACGCTTTGCAGCGTCGATCAGTCTCTGGTTGTTACAAAGTCCCAGATAGTTGTTTGCACACATGTTGAGGTACTCTTTTCCATCTTCCAGAACTACTTTTGCTCCCTGAGGAGAGCAGATCGGAGCTTCCCCTTTGAAAAGGCCTGCTTCTTTGATTTCATCTACTGTTTTTGTATAAATGCTTAAAATATCATTTTTACGTGCCATTTGAATCTATCTTCCTTTCTTATCTTCGATCGCTTGCCTAGTCATTGATATGAGACCAGTCAAGTACTACTTTTCCTGAATTTCCGGAGATCATTGCCTCGAATCCTTTTTCGTAATCTTTGATGTCGAAGCGGTGTGTAATGATCGGGGAAATATCAAGTCCTGCCTGAAGCATTGTGGACATCTTGTACCAGGTATCCCATACTTTTCTTCCATAGATACCGCGGATATTCAGACCATTGAAGATTACTGTCTCCAGATCGACTTTCGTTTCTGTTCCCTGAAGTCCGAGAAGCGCGATCTTTCCGCCGTGTTTCATATTGTGAATCATATCAGAAAGTCCTGCCGGGCTTCCGGACATTTCAAGACCTACGTCAAACCCCTCTGTCATACCAATTTCTTTCATGACGTCTGTCAGTTTTTCTTCTTTTAAGTTTACTGTTCTTGTTGCCCCAAGTTTTGTTGCAAGATCCAGGCGATACTGGTTCAGGTCTGTAACAACAACGTGTCTTGCTCCTGCAAATTTTGCGATTGCCGCTGCCATAATTCCGATCGGGCCTGCGCCTGTAATCAGAACATCCTCTCCCAGCATATCATAGGAAAGAGCTGTATGTGTAGCGTTTCCGAACGGATCAAAAATCGCATACATCTCTTCCGGGATATTCGGATTGCACGGCCATACATTGGAAGCCGGAATTACAAGATATTCTGCAAATGCACCATTTCTGTTAACGCCAACACCTTTTGCATCTTTGCAGTTTTCCTTGTGTCCTTCCAGGCAGTTCCGGCATTTGCCGCATGTGATATGTCCTTCACCGGATACGAGATCTCCGATCTTGAATCCCTGTACTCCAGGACCTACTTCTACGACTTCTCCGACATACTCATGACCTGCTGTCAGTCCGATCGGAATCGTATGCTGTGCCCATTCATTCCACTGATAAATATGTACGTCTGTACCGCAGATAGCCGTTTTGTGGATTTTGATCTTTACATCATTTGGTCCTACTTCCGGAATCGGTACTCTTTTCATCCATAAACCTGCTTCCGGTTTCTCTTTTACCAATGCCCACATCATGTTATCGCTCATTTTTGAATTCCTCCGTTCTTTTGACAAACTGCCTAATTTCTATCTTAATAATACTCCCTCCTTTGTAAAATTTCAAGCATTTTTTCCGTCTCTGACAAACATTTTAATCTCACTTGTCTTTTTCTCGCATACAAAGACAGTTGTCTTTCTACAAAAGGCAAGTTGATTTTTTTCCGGATTTTCTCTTTTCTTTTTATAGATCTTTTGATATAATATATAAGCTGATTCTATCAGCGACTATGGAGATGTACTCAAGTGGTCGTAAGAGGTCGCACTCGAAATGCGATAGGTCCGCAAGGGCGCGTGGGTTCGACTCCCACCATCTCCGCTTTCAAAAAGCTCTCCGGCAGTTACAGTCCTGCCCGGGAGCTTTTTTCAGTTCAACGCATTAACTTGACGTTCCGTGCTTTCAGATTGTACCATATAGTACAGATCGAAACTTATCAAATCCCTGGAGGTACTATATTATGAAGAAAAAACTCTTGTCTTATCTCCTGATCGTAGTAGGAGGCACCATGACGGCTGCCGCATTTGGTCTCTTCGTACTGCCTCAGAATTTTGTGGCAGGAGGTGTGACAGGTCTGTCTGTTATTCTGCAGAACCTGCTTCCGCTCCCTCTGTCTGCGATTGTACTTTGTATCAATATCCTTTTGTTTCTTGTCGGATGGCTGTTTGCCGGGAAGGAATTCATTTTTAAAACATTGATTATGACTTTCCTGTTTCCGGTCCTTCTGGATGTCTTCTCCCAGATCGACCTGTTTCTTCCGTTATCTCAGGATCCTTTTCTGAGCAGCCTTCTTGCCGGATGTCTTCTTGGAATCGGAAGCGGCATTATCCTGCGGGCAAATGGTTCCAGCGGCGGATTTGACATTCTCGGTGTTGTTCTCAATAAGAAGTTTCGCATTCCTGTCTCTGTTGTCATGTATGTGTGCGACTGCACCGTGATTCTTCTGCAGGCAGTCTCAAAGCCACTTCTTCAGACAGTTTACGGAATTATTGTCATACTTGTTACCAGTATCATGGTTAATAAGGTCATCACCTACGGCCGTTCAGAAGTCCAGCTTCTGATTTTTTCTTCCGAGCATGAAAAGATCCGTCAGGAACTTCTTCATACCTTTGATCTTGGTCTGACTTTCCTTCAGGCAGAGGGCGGATATCATCTGGATCCATCCAAGGTGATCCTTACCATTCTGCCGTACCGGAAGATCAACGATGTAAAAAAGATGATTTATACGATTGATCCTACTGCTTTTACTGTCATCGACAACGTCAACTACGTTGGAGGCCGTGGTTTTACTATATCCAGATAGTATTTCCGGATCGTAAAGACTTTTTTAATAGTTTCTTTCGTTTTTTAAGAATCCTTTTATCCGGCGTACACATTCCTTTCATATTTTTCCGGTATAGTATGTATTGTAATAGTTATTTAACTATGAAACCAAACATAAACCTTCCAACCCTCAAAAGAAAAAACTGGAAGCAGAATCCAAAGCCCATAGATTTCTGCTTCCAGTTTTCTTTTTTTATACTGTCTGTTACCGGATCAGCATGGCATCCCCAAAGCTGAAGAAACGGTAGCGTTCTTTTACTGCTTCCTCATATGCATGAAGCACATGCTCCCTTCCTGCCAGTGCACTGACCAGCATAATCAGAGTCGATTCCGGGAGATGGAAATTCGTCAGAAGGCAGTCCAGTACTTTAAACCGATATCCCGGATAGATGAAAATCTCTGTCCATCCGCTGCATTCTGAGAGTGTTCCGTCAGGTTTTGCCGCCGACTCCACCGTGCGACAGCTTGTCGTTCCGACACAGATCACCCTGTGTCCTTCCCGTTTTGCACGATTGATCTTTTCTGCTTCAGAAGCCTCAATCCGGTAAAACTCCGAGTGCATATGGTGTTCCTGAATATTCTCCACTTTCACCGGGCGGAAGGTGCCAAGCCCGACATGAAGTGTCACATGAGCGATCTCGACACCGCTTTCTTTGATTTCTTCCAGAAGCTCTGGCGTGAAATGCAGGCCTGCCGTCGGAGCTGCCGCGGATCCGCTGTGTTTTGCATACACGGTCTGATAGCGGTTTTTATCCTCCAGCTGATGGGTGATATACGGCGGGAGCGGCATCTGTCCAAGCTGATCCAGAATCTCCTCAAAGATTCCTTCGTAGGAAAACTGAATCAGGCGGTTTCCTTCATCCACCACGTCCAGCACTTCTCCGATGAGAAGCCCTTCGCCAAAGCTGATTTTCGTCCCGGGCTTTGCCTTTTTTCCGGGTTTTACAAGGGTTTCCCAGATGTCATTTTCTTTTCTCTTTAAAAGCAGAATCTCGATCTTTGCATTTGTTCCCACTTTGGACCCGATCAGCCGGGCCGGAATGACTTTGGTATCATTGATCACCAGGCAGTCTCCCGGCTCCAGATACTCTTTGATGTCCCGGAAGGTTCTGTGCTCAATCTCACCGGACTCCTTGTCAAGGACAAGGAGTCTCGAGCCGGAGCGGTCCTCCAGCGGGTCCTGCGCGATCAGTTCCTGCGGCAGTTCAAAATAAAAGTCTTCTTTTTTCATCATGATGACGATTCCTCTTTACTGTCTCAGTTCGATGCCCATGCTCTCCAGACCGTTGAGAATCTTTTTCATGGCTTTCGTCACGTCTGATTCCTCAAGCGTTCTGTCTTTCGCACGGAATACAATCGAATATGCGATGGATTTGTATCCTTCTTTGATCTGAGCGCCTTCATAAAGGTCAAACAGATTGTAGCTTTCCAGAATTTCTCCGCCTCTCTGCTCAATCATCGCCTCGATCTGCCCTGCAAGGATCTCTTTTGGAACTACCATACTGATATCTCTTGTCACAGCCGGGAATTTTGCGATTCCGCTGTATTTCCGGTCAAATGTTGCGCGTGCAACCACTTCCGGCATATCGATGACTGCAACGTATGCACGTCCGCCAATGCCATAATTGTCCGCAACTTCCGGATGAACTTCTCCAAGATAACCGACAACGGTTCCTTCATAAACAATATTTGCCTGACGTCCCGGATGCAGGAAGGATTTGCCCGCGTTCGGATCGTACTGTTCTTTTTTGCGCATGCCGATCTTTTCAAAGAATTCTTCCACAACACCTTTCATGCTGAAGAAATCGCCTTCTCCGTACATTCCAAGTGTAAACTGCATCCTCTCTTCCGGAAGTTCGGTAAGCGGCAGTGATTTCGGAAGATAAATATTTCCAAGCTCATAGAGTCTTACATCTTTGTTTCTCCGGTTATAGTTCGTTGCAAGGGAAGTCAGCATTCCGTTCAGGGAAATGGTACGCATAATGCTGTAGTCCTCTCCAAGTGGATTGGAAATCTGGATTGCCTGACGTTCCGGCGCATCCTTAGGAAGCAGGAGTTTATCAAATACTTTCGGACTCTCGAAGGAATATGTCATACCCTGGCTGAATCCGCAGAACTCCGCGATTTCTCTTGCGGAAGCTTCGATTCTCTGCTTGAAGGAAAGCTTTCCTGTTGTCGCTTCTCCCTTCGGAAGGGTAGTCGGAATATTGTCATAGCCGTAGAATCTTGCCACTTCCTCTGCCAGGTCCGCAAGGCGGAAAATGTCATGTCGGAAGGTCGGAGCCACGATTTCGTTTGTCTCTTCATCGTAGGCAAGTTCTACTTTTGCAAGGTATCCGATCATCTCTTCTTTAGAAATATCTGTTCCAAGAAGACGGTTGATGGCATCTGCATCAAACGGAACACGGACAGGCTCTTTTACCTTTCCATATACATCTACAGTTCCTCCGACTACTTCACCTGCGCCCATCTCTTCTACGAGCTGGCATGCACGGTCGATCGCTGCCTTTGCATTGTTCGGATCCAGTCCTTTTTCAAATTTTCCGGATGCATCGGTACGCAGTCCTACACGTTTGCTGGACTTACGGATATTTGTCCCGTCAAAGCATGCTGCCTCAAACAGAACAGTGTGCACGTGATCTGTGATCATGGAATTTTCGCCTCCCATGATTCCGGCAATTCCGATGGATTTTTCGCCGTCGCAGATCATCAGTACGTCTTTGTCAAGGTGTCTCTCCTGACCGTCCAGTGTCGTGAATGTCTCACCGTCTTCTGCATTTCTGACAATGATTTCTTTTCCTGCGATGGTATCCAGATCGTAAGCGTGCATCGGCTGTCCGTATTCTTCCATCACGTAGTTTGTGATATCAACAAGATTGTTGATCGGGCGGATTCCGACAGATGCAAGTCTTCTCTGCATCCACTTTGGAGACGGTCCGATTTTAATATTTTTTACGACTCTTGCGCAGTATCTGGAGCAGAGATCCTGATTCTTGACAGTCACTTTGATATAGTCAGAAGCATTCTCCTCATTTCCGGTCTCTTTAACAACCGGCGGATGGAAGCTCTTTCCGAATGTTGCCGCTGCTTCTCTTGCGATTCCGATCACGCTGAAGCAGTCCACACGGTTGGATGTGACTTCATATTCAAATACCGCATCATGAAGTCCAAGTACTTCAATGGCGTCTGCACCAACTTCCACATCATCCGGGAAAATATAGATTCCGTTTTCCGGTGCTTCCGGATACATTTCTTTTGTAGAACCAAGCTCTTCGATGGAGCACATCATGCCGTAACTGTCCACTCCGCGCAGTTTTCCGGCCTTGATTTCAATTCCGCCTTTCGTTTTACTTCCATCGTGTCCGCCTGCTACACGGCCTCCCACGAGAACAACCGGAATTTTCTGTCCTTCTTCCACATTCGGCGCTCCGGTTACGATCTGAATTGTCTCGCTTCCGATATTCACCTGGCAGATTACAAGCTTATCCGCATCCGGATGCTTTTCGATCTTCTCAATCTGCCCTACCACGATCTTGTCCAGATCTTCATCCATCTTTTCATATCCCTCCACCTTGGTACCGGACAGTGTCATGGCGTCTGTGTATTCCTGCTCTGTCACGTCCAGATCCGGGACATATGCTTTAATCCATGATAATGATGTATTCATGATCTTTTTTCCTCCCTTATCCTAGAACTGCTTTAAGAATCTGATGTCGTTTTCGTACAGCAGTCTCATGTCGTCGATCTCATATTTCAGAAGGGCAATTCTCTCAAGCCCTACACCGAATGCGAAACCGGTATATTCATCCGGGTCAATTCCGCACATTTCCAGCACGTGCGGGTGTACCATTCCGCAGCCAAGGATCTCGATCCATCCGGATCCCTTACAGAAACGGCAGCCCTTTCCGCCACATTTGAAGCATGTCACATCCACCTCGGCGCTTGGCTCTGTGAACGGGAAATGATGCGGACGGAATTTTGTCTTTGTCTCCGGTCCGAACAGCTCTTTTGCGAAAACTTCCAGCGTTCCTTTCAGATCCGCAAAAGAAATATTTTTATCTACTACAAGTCCTTCGATCTGATGGAAAGACGGAGAATGCGTTGCATCCACCTCGTCAGAACGGAATACCCGTCCAGGAGAGATCATACGGATCGGAAGTTTCCCCTGCTCCATGACACGAGCCTGTACCGGGGAAGTCTGGGTTCTGAGCACGATATCCTTATTGATATAGAATGTATCCTGTTCATCTTTTGCCGGATGATCTGCCGGGATGTTGAGCTTCTCAAAGTTATAGAGATCGTATTCGATCTCCGGTCCTTCGACTACTTCATATCCCATACCGATGAAGATCCGCTCTACCTCTTCCTGGGCAATAGTGTTCGGATGACGGTGTCCCACTACATTCTTTTTGGATGGAAGCGTAACATCGATCACTTCAGCTTTTAATTTTTCTTCCCGGATCTTTGCATCCATCTTTTTCTTTGTCTCATCCAGAATACCTTCGATTTCCTGGCGGACTTCATTGACCATCTGTCCGACTTTCGGACGTTCCTCTGCCGCTACATCTTTCATTCCTTTGAGAACTGCTGTCAGTTCTCCTTTTTTACCTAAAAACCTGACACGTACATCATTTAATTTTTCCGGCACATCTGCAGACTGGATCTGCTTTAATGCTTCTTCTCTGATGCTCTGAAGCTTTTCTTTCATGATTTTCCTCCTTTACTCATCAACCAAGGCAGCCTGTACCGAACAGAAGGCTTTTCGTATTCAGGAAAGTCCAATCCTTTCCGGTAAACAAAAAAACTCCGCCCCAAAAAGGGACGGAGAATCAATCCGCGGTACCACCCTGATTCCTGCCGTCAAAAGGCAGGCTCTCTTGTATGCGTAACGTGCACTACACGTCATTTCTTACTCTCTGTTCAGAAATGCAGCTCCTGTGGGAAATTCGGCATATCTGTCAAATCGAAAGGAGCTTCCAGCCTGCGGCTCCTTCTCTCTGTCGGAGATCAGATATCCTACTGACACATTCACAGCCTTTACTGTATCTTCTTTATTTTAAACATCCCCCTGCTCTTTGTCAAGTCCGGAACTCTCGAAAACTGCTTTAAATCCGGCGCTTTGAGGATCTTTTTCGAAACGTACAGCGCTCTTTGCAATCCGTTCGGTAAATACACTGTCGTGTTCTACAAAGATCATGGATGGTTTCCGCTCAAGAATCAGATTCTCAATCTGAATTCTTGTGAATATATCAATGTAGTTTAACGGCTCGTCCCAGATATATAGATGGGACGGCTCGCAGAGGCTCTTTGCAAGAAGCACCTTTTTACGCTGACCCTCGCTGTACTCCTCCAGACGCTTGTCAAACTGGTCTCTGGAAAAATCAAGCTTCCTCAAAACAGCCCGGAACAGCGTTTTATCAAGTCCCGCCTCCTCTTCCAGCTCCGCCAGCGTTCCTCTCATTTCAGAAGAATCCTGGCTGACAACCGAAATCTTCAGGCCGCTTCCGGTCTGAATTCTTCCCTCATCCGGCTGATAGATCCCTGCAGTCAGCTTCAGAATCGTCGTCTTCCCGCAGCCATTCGGCCCTTTCAAAGCAATCCGGTCTCCCCGCCGGATTTCCAACGAAAAGTCTTTCAAAATCTGACGGTCCCCGCGGGCAAACGAAATCCCTTCCACGGAAACAAGACGCTCCTTCTCATAATCCAGTGGAAACATTTTCAGTTCCTCCACCGTCTCGATGTCCTTTAAAAGCCCTGCCTTTTCTTTAGCCGCCTTCTCCATCCGGTGCTCCAGCACCTTGGACCGCTTCATCATCTTCGCCGCCTTATGGCCGATTGCACCCCGGTCCGGCTTCAGTCCTCCCACTTTATGACCGATCTTTTCTTTCTCCTTATTACCTGCCCATCTTCCGGCCTCCCTTGCCGCCGCCTCCAGATGGCGGATCTCCTTTTTCAGCTTCTGATTCTGCTCCAACTCCGCCTGATCCCGCAGACTCTTTTCTCTCTGCCATGTCTGGAAACTTCCCTTGTAGATCCGGATGCTGCTGCGCTCAATCGCCATCGTATGATCCGTACAGGCATCCAGAAGCCTCCGGTCATGGGAAACAAGAAGGAATCCCTTCTTCCTGCTCAGATAAGAGGCCAGCATCTGCCTCCCCTCCTCATCCAGATGATTTGTCGGCTCATCAATCAGAAGGAACGCATGCTCCTTGGCAAACAGCACCGCAAGCTGTAGCCGGATCCGCTCTCCCGGACTAAGCGTCCCATAAGGCCGCTCCAGGATGGCCGAATCCATTCCCATCCATTCCATCTCTCTTAAAACTCTCCAGAACTCATAATCCGGATCAATTTCCTCCAGGACCTCCAAAGAAGACTTCCTCACATCCCGGATATCCACCGGAAAATACTCCGCCGTCTCCGACATACGGATCCTTCCCCGGTACGGATACGCACCCGATAACAGCTTCAAAAACGTCGTCTTTCCGGTCCCATTCCGACCAATCAGCCCCGTCCTCCAGTCCGTATCCAAAAGCACACTCACATGCTCAAAAATCGACTCAAAATGCGTATCATACGAAAAAGTAAGATCTGTAATCTGTATCTGCGACATCTCATCATCCCCTTTCACCATGCACACACTGCAAAAAAGCCCGACTTTAACTTAGGCTATACCGGGGACGTGTTCCGGTGCATCGGAACACGTCCCCGAACATCGCCAAAAGAAAAAGAGTCATGAAAAGAACAGTTCTTCTTTTCATGACTCTTCTGGCCATCTTTTCCTCTTGTTTCTATAATGAAAAAAGAATGTCTCTTCCTGCAATGTGTACGGGCAGAATCCGCCTCCGGCGTCTTCTGTGTACGTTATGTTTCATTGTCTTAACATTTACAGGAAGTAATGATCATCCTTTCACCTCATTTCTTATTTCTTTGCCTTTCCAGTATACGGTGTGCTGCCGCTGTCTGTCAAGCCTTATCCAGATTATCTTTGAAAATGGTAATGTTGATCACGCCGCCAAGCAAAATCATGTACATACAGAAGTACAGCCAGAGCATGACAAGGACAATGGTCGTCAAACTCCCGTACATAGTGGAAAATCCCTCAAAAATGTCCAGATAGACAGAGAAAATCAGGGAAATAATCTGCCAACCAATTGCGCTGAAAACAGATCCTGGTATCTGATGCTTCCATTTGGTTCTGATTTTTACGTCCGGCAGAAAGCGGTACAAGAGCATACAGAACAGCATCATTACTCCGACTGTCAAAGAGGTTCGGATTCGGATCAAAAAGTCAACTGCCTTTTGCAGCACCGGAGCGTTTATTTCTACGAAAATGCTGATCCGGTTTCCGAATACGGCAAGGAGAAGGCAGGAAATTATAACCAGAAGAAACAGCACCGTGTAAACGGATGCTCTAAGTCTCAGATAGAAATAGTTTCTCGTCTCCTTGCTCTGATAAATACAGTTGAGTCCGGACGTTATCGCAAGCACCCCTCTTCCAGCCGACCACAATGCGACAAGGATCGTCACTGGAATGATTGCTGTGGACTGGCTGTATACTTCATTGATAATGGATATCAGGAAGGGCGTGACAGTCTTCGGGAATACCTCCGTAACCGCCGTCATCACATCGCCTCTTGTAAGCGGCGTATACTGTACCATTGTCATTAGAAGCAGGATAATCGGAATCAGTGACAGGACAAAGAAAAACGCAGACTGAGCAGCATACGCCCCGACATGGCTTTGTGCCGCTCGATCCAATATTCTCATGATCCGGTCCCACTGTTTTTTGATCATATTCTACCTCATTCTGTCCTTTTTTCCTGTTATCATACCATCAATCCGCTGTAATTTCCACACCATCATAAAACATTCCAAGGATTGTTATATAATCTTTCCCTTTTTTTGCCATTTCATTCGCCCCATTCTGGCTCATTCCGATTCCGTGTCCATAGCCGCCTCCTTTAATGTGAAAACTTTCCCCCCGCTTTTCTACTGTAAAAAATGCACTCGGCAGCAGTTTAGCAGATGCTGCCTCTGTGCCGTCCTGTTTCTGGATTTTATACCCGTTTCCACCAAGTGCGCTACGGATTTTATTTTCCGTCCGGATCACAGCGCTTCCTTTGGATCCTGTTACTTTCATTTCCAGTGCCACATCTCCTTCCCCCCTTTTTGTAATTTCGATCTGCGAAATCGTACCGACATCCTGTCCGGTATTCAGTCCAAAGAGATTGGAAACGGTCTCAACCGGGATATCACAGCTCCAGGAAAACCACGGCAGATCTTTTTCATAGCAGGTTCCGTTTTCCTCCACCCTGGTCCCCTTCAGGTATGAATTTGCATCTGAAACTTTCGTGCCCCACGCCTCTACATTGGTGGTTCTTCCACAGGAAGTGGAAAAATAATACGCTTTCACCACAGTGTCATGATACTTCAGCTTCTCTCCCATTGTTGCGTCCACCGCGGCAATCGTCTTTTCCTGCTCGGCAGAATTTCCATAGACCTGATAAGCTGTACTGTCGTCCACATTGGCTTTATATTCCGGATACGCCTGCCCTTCCATATGACAGTAGGCATAGCTTCTTGCGCAGACTGCCTGTGCCTTTAGTGCCTCTTCTTCATAGGAAGCCGGCATCTCACTCGGCACTACTGCATACAGGTATTCTTCCAGAGGAAGCTCGTTGATGACAGCAATTCCCTGAGCGGTAGAAAACAACTCCAGTTCTCCCCTGTAGGAAGGCACTCCGTATCCTCTCTTCAGACTGGAAATCGTAATCTTATCTCCCTCTTTTTTTGTTTTTACACGGATGGTTCCGCCCTCAAACAACGGATCATCCGGGGCAATCGTCACGGTCTCGCCCTCTTTGGCTTCCCGCTTTCCTCCGGCTCCTTCGAGAAGAAGTCCTCCCCCTGCCGATACGGCTACATTTGGATGTACTTCATCCGTATACCCTCCGGTCTTTAAAAGGACCCGTATGACGGGCTGCTCCTGCTCCTCTTTTCCTTTTTGCTCCTCCGGCGTCTTCTTCTCTTTTGTTTCTTCTTTCTTGGAAACCGCTTTCTTTCCAGTCTCCGCTTCATATCCGCCCGAAACCATATGCACCAATCCTACGCACAAAAAAAGACTCAGTATAATCCCGCCAAAATAATATAAAAAATTACCGTTCCAGTGTTTTTTCATCTTACGCACCTTGTCCGCCGCATTTATCCTAATGTATGTCTCATCTGTTTTTTATATGTATGTTTCCGAAGCGGCATCCTTTCCAAAACACCTCCTCAAAGACATGTCGAAAAAAGCCGTCCTTTTCGGAAAACTTCCGCTATAAAGTAAAAAGCAGCCGTATCACGACTGCTCTTTCTCTTTCGTACGCACCCCCAAAATGCCGGCTCCTGTATTTTGACTCCTAGCAGTCCGCTAGGTGGGCAACCGCATCTGCTTTTCTGCCTTCCACTGATGTAATGAGGCCTGACATATTACAGAGATAATAGGAATCCCGTTTAAAGTTTTGTAGGTTCAAAATTACAAGAGTTATCGAACATTTCAGGTTAGATTTATTATACCGTATCCGCTTTCATCTTTCAATATTTATTTAGAATCCTTTTCCAAACACAAACAGAAATTTCTGGAAGAGATTTTTGGACGCCATACTTTTCTCCCGTACAGAAATACAGAGTTTTTCCAGTTCTTTGAAATCTCTTTTCTCCGGATTTCTGTTTCCAAAAGCTGTTTCCAGCAACCGGATGATGATCTTCCTGCTCCTCTTGTTGGAAATATGATAGGTTTCTTTCAGGATCCGGCAAATCTCTTCCTCGTCCTCCGGAATCGGTTTCTTCCTGTCATACTCCATCATCTGATAAAGAATCCGGTACAGCCTGAGATATTTGTTCCGCAAGTCTTTCTGCATCCGGACGCTTCTCCATTTTCTTCTTCGTGCAAAAAGAAGTAAACAAAGCGCTGCCAGGGCGGCAGATACCGGGATTATCCAGATTCTTCCGGAAAGCATCTCCTCTCTCGTTCCATCTCCGTTTTGATTTTCTGATGACTGTCCTGTTCCGTCCTGTACATCTGTCTGCGTATCCGGCTGTGGTTCCTGCTGAGACGTAGAATCCTGCTCCGGTGTCTGCGGTTCTTCTGTCTGCGGATCCGTCTCCCCCACTACACTTACAGGCCCGTCCGGCTCTGATGTTCCTCCCGCAGAATTCTGCCGGTATGCCGGCGTCATTTCTGCCGGAAGCCATCCGCAGCCTTCTACGTAAACCTCCGCCCAGGCATGTGCCGTACTGTCATCGAGTTCAGCCAGATACATTCCGTCTTCTGTCTCTTCAAACTCTGACGGTCTTGCGATATATCCGGATACAAAACGTGCAGGGATTCCATTCATTCTCAGGAACATCACACCTGCTGAAGCAAAATGAACGCAGTATCCCTCGTGGCTTTCTCCAAGAAAATATTCAACGAAATCATCTCCATCCGGTGTTCTCCCCGGGCTTTTTGTATAATCTGCAACTGTTCCAAGATAATCCGCCACCTCCCGGACTGTGCTGCGAAGTGTTCTTCCTCGAAGAATCCGTGCCGTATCCTCCCACTTTTCACGGAATTCTTCAGGCACCTGCAGATAGGCTTCGTTTACAAAGTCTGTATAGGCTTCTCTATCTTCTGTCTGCTCATATGCCACATTTTCCGGACTGATTTTCAACTCTCCGATATCGCCTGCCAGAACGGCTTCCACCGCATAGTTTCTTCCCCGGCCTTCCACATAGGTATCTCCATAAAAATCATCTGTCTGGCTGTTTTTATACGGAAGGTACCGGTACGCTCTGCTTGCCCCTCTTCTTGTAATTTCAGCTGTCACACTTTGATATCCGAGCTGTCCACTGTTTTCCCGCACTGTCTCATACTCTGCATTTCGTGCTCTGCTGATCTCTTCTTCGGAAAGTCCTCCTGTTTCCTTTGATTTTACCCACCGGCTGTCACGGTAATCCGTTCCGATATATCCCTGAAAATAAACGTCCTGCTCCGGCCGTTCTGAAAGGGTTACCTCAAGCTGAAGTTCACCGCTTTCCACCATTTCATCAAAAGTTCCCAGTTTCCCGTCCGACACGCCGCCGTATGCAGCCCGCGTAAAGAAGTCCTCGATCCGGTCCTGCCATGCTGCCGGATCCGCAAAAAAGGTTTCCATCTGCTGTTTCGGAATCAGCACGCCGGTTGCCAGTGCTGCAGCGGCCGCAATGACAAGCGGGCGTTTTGCGCTGACCGGACTTGCCATCACAAGGCAGAGAACCGCACATCCAAGCAGCGCCGCTCCCTCCGCCCTGATTGTCATTCCGGTAAAAAACGGAAAGGAAAAGACTGCCGCATAGAGAAGAATCACAACCATGCGTAGCTTCCGGACGGATCCTGCCAGAACGCAGACTGCCAGAAACAGGCCGCAAAGTGCCAGCATCCCCGCTGCCATGGTCTTTTCGTCCGCCTGGACCCGTACTGTACTTTGTATTTCCCTGAAATACTGCTGAATCTGCAGCACGGAATTTCCGATGACCTCTTCTTTCAGCCCCTCCTGTATGGCCTCTCTTTGCACAAACCAGAACCATACCACAGGAAGAATTCCCACAGCACATCCTGCCCATACATATTTTTCCATCCACACATACGGAAACCAGCAGATCACAAACATCAGCATTCCGATTCCGAACATGCGGATATCAGCTGCCGGATCGAATACCGATCCGAAAGCAAAGTATACACCGCTACTTCCTGCTGCCGCAGACAGAAGAATCCAGATTTTTTCCCATCGATTACTATCTATCTTTTTTGTGTTCATACTCCCTGACCACCTATATTTCCAATACCCTCCTGTTTAATTCTTCTACAAATGTTTTCTCGTGAAAGAAAACCGGCATCTCCTCTCCGCACTGAATAGACAGATCTCCGCCAATACGCACCGCTTTCAAGTACGGTTCAAAAAATTCGTGCCGGTACAGATCTTCGTCAAGTCTGTCAAGTTCGGAAACCTGCGTGGAAGAAAGCGCTAAAAGCCAGTCGTAAAAAGTCTCCTCGTTCTTCACCAGAAACCTTTTAAAAATCTGTGTCCTGCTTTCTTTCCAGACCGCATAGAACCGGCAGGATTCCTCCACCATCGCCCGTCCGGCTGAAGCCGCCAGATTCAAAAACACATTGCCCGCCTCTTCTGTCATTTTCGACTCACCCGGATCCAGAAGAAGAATGACAGCCGCTCCTAGAGGAAAACTGAATTCCTTCATGTACAGCTCATCTGTTCTCGCGCTCAGCTTCCAGTGAATCTGGGCAATTCTGTCTCCCGGCTGATATTCATGGACGTCAAACACCTCGGACGTATCGTCCCCGCCCCGGTCTTTTGCGTACTCTTCGCCTTCTGTCACAAACAGGCGGACCGCTTCGCTGATCTCGGCAAGCACCGGATACGCCTTCGGCACAATGTGAATCTCCGCAGGGACAGACTGCAACTTCCGGATCCGGATCCTGAACATACCGGAAGCATCGGTCGTCACCGCTTTTTTCACTTTGACTTCATGCTTTCCACAAGCGCTGGCCTCATATGGAAACAGAAAGGTATGCTTCTCCCCTTTTTTCAGGTTCCGCACCGTCTGCTTTTTATGTTCAATCTGTACTCTGAGAAACGGGATCCGAAACACTCCGCAGTTTTCCACTACAAAAGGAATATTCAGCGTTTCTCCTTCTTCCGCCATCTGAAAATCCCCCTGCGGGCAGATCCGGATCTTCGCTCCCATCATTCTGGCCTGAAGGCACAAAATAACCGGAAATACAAGTTCTACCGCAAGTATATATCTACCGTCCGGCCACTCGTAAACGAGATTCAGATAAACTGTTGCGAGAACGGCAGCCAGATACAACCATTTTTTCATTCTCTTCTCCCTTTTCCGGCCTTTGGCTGCGTGATCATGGCAAGAATCTCCTCGATCACCTGGGAAGATTCCATCCTGGCCGCCCTGGCCCTGGCACTTAAAAACAGCCTGTGAACCGCCACATCCGGGAACACCTTCGCCACATCCTGTGGAATACAGAAAGTCCGTCCTTCCAGATAGGCATACGCCTTCGCCACTTTTGCAAGCGCAATCGTACCCCTCGGACTGATTCCAAGCCTGACCATCTGATGGTTTCTGGTGGCCTCCACAAGCCGTCCGATATACTCATAAACCGCATCATGCACATAGACCTGTTCCACTTCCGCGCGCATCTCAAGAAGCATCTCCGTTCCGACTACCGCCTTGACCGCATCTGCCGGATTCCCTTTTTGACTGCCCTTTACGATCTCAATCTCTGCCTGGATATCCGGATAGCCCATGGAAATACAGATCATGAACCGGTCCAGCTGTGACTCCGGCAGCATCTGTGTCCCCGCAGAACCAAACGGATTTTCCGTCGCGATCACAATAAACGGATCCGGCACCGGGTATGTCTTCTGATCCACCGTCACCTGTCCCTCCTCCATAACTTCCAGAAGCGCTGACTGTGTTTTCGGTGACGTCCGGTTGATCTCATCCGCCAGAAGCAGGTTACACATCACCGCTCCCGGCTGATAGACAAACTGCTGGGTCTGCCTGTCATAAAGAGAAAAGCCGACAATATCCGCCGGCAGCACATCCGGAGTAAACTGCACCCTGTGCCGGTCCAGGCCCATACTTTTTGAAAATGCGACCGCCATCGTCGTCTTCCCGACTCCCGGAATGTCCTCGATCAGGACATGTCCGCCCGCCAGAATTGCGGCCATTACCTTTTTAATACAATCCTGTTTTCCGATGACAGCCTTCTGCACCTCCTCGATCACAGAAGCGGCCGCCATCATTCCATATGTTTTCTCCATACCCTGTCCCCTTAGCTTTTTTTCCATTATATCATATCCGTGGTCCATCACACTATCTCCCATACAGATTTAACAAAAAAAGACTCTGCGGAATGTTTTCGCAAAGTCTTTCACATGATTCGTTTATGAAAAATATTTTTTCCGTAGTTTTCCTGTTGTAATTCCAAACCACACAAGCACAACCATCACAATTACAAAGGTGCCCCAGAAAATGGCCATATTGTCGACACCAAGACTGGTGCAGGCCAGATCACAGATCCCCCAGAGGGTCACTACGATCCCCAAAATCATCACTTTCGGTGCCGCCTCTTTTATGTATGCCTTGGTGTCTTTACATTTTTTCAGGTTCACTTCCTTCGGAAGCAGAACACTTTGAAAAATCTCTCCTTTTTTTATCATTTTCCAATACCCGGCCATACAATACAGTCCGCAGGCCAGGGCAATCAGTCCCCAGATCGAATCCATCCCTGTCACCTCAGTCCTAAAATTTCTTTCACTGCCGCTTCCATCTCCTGTGCATCGCACTCTCTCGTATGGCGGATTTCGGCATTTCTGATCTCCTCTACCGCCTTCGGGATCTCTGTCCCGGAAAGCCGGCTCAGTTCATCGGCAAGGGCAATGCCTTCCTGACCTTCATATTCGCCTGGCCGTATGGCGTTAAGAACGCTTTCCGCAAACTTGTATGGACTTGCCGTTGATGCGATGATCGTCTTTGCCGGATCGTTGCTGTCTCTGCGATACGCTTCGTACACCGCGGCAGCAACCGCTGTATGAGTATCCATCACATATCCTGTATTCTCGTAGGTGTCGCGGATGGCTTTCTTCATCTCGTCCGCCGATGCATACCCGGCAGCAAAATCGGACAGCTCTGCTTTCATCTTTCCGGTAATTTCGTAACGTCCGTTTTCGTTTAATTCCTTCATCAGCTCACGGTTTTTCGCCTCATTTCTTCCGGAAATCAGGTAAATCAGCCGTTCCAGATTACTGGAAATCAAAATATCCATAGATGGAGATTCTGTCAGGATAAATTCCCGGTTTTTATCATAGGTTCCGGTCTCGAAAAAGTCAAAGAGCACTTTATTTTCATTGGAGGCGCAGATCAGCTTCGCAATCGGAACGCCCATCTGTTTTGCAAAATAGGCGGCAAGAATATTTCCGAAATTTCCAGTCGGAACAACGACATTGACCGCTTCTCCTTCCTGAATCTCTTCATGTTTCAGGAGACACCCGTAAGCATGGACATAGTAGACAATCTGCGGGACAAGCCGTCCGATATTGATGGAATTTGCAGACGAGAACCGGAAGCCTGCTTTCTGAAGCTCTGCTTTGAGTCTCTCATCTTCAAACATCTTTTTCACACCGCTTTGTGCTTCATCAAAATTTCCATGAATAGCGATGACCGCCGTATTGTCCCCCTTCTGTGTTACCATCTGAAGCCGCTGCACATCGCTGACTCCTCCTTTTGGATAAAAGACGATGATCCTCGTCCCCTCCACATCTGCAAATCCGGCAAGGGCCGCCTTTCCGGTATCACCGGACGTGGCAGTCAGAATCACGATTTCGTCAGTGACGTGATGCTTTCTGGCAGCTGTTGTCATCAGGTGCGGCAAAATGGAAAGCGCCATATCTTTGAACGCAATCGTCGGACCGTGGAACAGTTCCAGATAATAGACTCCGTCCACCTTCGCAATCGGTGCAATCTCTTCGTTATCAAACTTGTCATCGTAGGCTGCACGGATACATCCTCTAAGTTCCTCTTCCGTAAAGTCGGTAAGAAACTGCTTCATCACGACATAGGCAGTTTCCTGATAATCCATCCCGGCAAGATCCGCAAGCGGAACAGGAAGCTTCGGAATATATTCCGGCACAAAGAGCCCTCCTTCATCGGAGAGTCCTTTTAAGATTGCCTCCGAAGCAGTCAGCATGACATTTTCGTTTCTCGTACTTCTATAAAACAACTCCATGGCGTTTCCTCCTTGTCCTTTTCTGATCTGCAATTTTCAGAAATTATACCATAAACTATTGGAACATTCAATCGATTTTCCTTTTCCGGAACAGGATAAAGAGCACTGCGCTCAGTGCCATCAGAACCGGATAGTACAGATACGGCATAATTTCAAACGGAGTCAGCTTCGTAAGACTTGCTGCCGACAGAAGCTGGGCACCGTATGGGATGATCCCCTGTCCAACGGAAGTAAAAATATCAAGAAGTGAGGCGGAACGTCTTGGCTCAATGCCGTACTCATCACTGATATCCTTTGCGATTGGTCCCGTCATGACAATGGCAACCGTATTGTTTGCCGTACACATGTCCACCAGAAAGGCAAGTCCTGCGATACCAAGCTCTGCGCCGCGTTTTTTCTTGATTCTGCTTTTAATCATCTGCAGCAGAAAGGTAATTCCTCCCATCTCCCGTACAAGGGAAACAATGCATGCCACGATAATGGAAATCACCGTAATGTCATACATGCCCATGATTCCGCCACTTCCATCCGGTCCCTGCGCTAAAACCTGGAACATCTCGGAGACCGCAATCTCTCCGGATAATACTCCCACAGCAAGAGATAGTACAGTTCCCGTCATCAGCACAAGAAACACATTCACGCCGATCAAGGCGCCTACCAGAACTACCAGATACGGAATAATCTTCCAGATACTGTATATCAGTTCCTCCTCCATCTGAAAATCCTGCCCGGATGTCAAAATGAAGAATATCCCGATCGTGACCACTGCCGCCGGCAGTACAATCAGAAAATTCTCACGGAATTTATCTTTCATCTCACATCCCTGTGTCTTGACAGCCGCGATCGTTGTATCGGAAATCATGGAAAGGTTATCTCCAAACATGGCTCCGCATACGACCGCACCGATACAGATGGCTGCATCATATCCGGTCTTTTCGCTGATACCCGCTGCGATCGGAGCAAGAGCCGCAATCGTTCCCATGGATGTTCCCATGGAAACCGAAATAAAGCATCCGATCACGAACAGTCCTGCAACCGCCACCTGGGACGGCAGGATGGACAGTCCAAAATTTACCGCGCTGTCCGCCCCTCCGGCAGCTGTTACCGCACCGGAAAATCCGCCTGCGCAAAGGAAAATCAGACTCATGGTGATAATGTTGTCCTCCCCCACTCCCTTTGCGATAATATGAATTTTTTCGTTAAAATCATGTTTCCGGTCCTGCACAAAAGCTACAAACAGTGCCAGCAAAAATGCCAGCACAGCAGGCATTGCATAAAAGTCGCCGCTTATAAACCCGGATCCAAGAAACAATACCAGAAATACTCCTATTGGAAGAAGTGCCGCCGCACTTCCTTTTTCTTTTCTTTCTGTCATTCGTCCTGCCACTCTCCTTCGGATTTCGTTTTAAAAGTCCGATGGAAAAAGGGCGGCATGCCTTCCAAAAGTGCTGCCGCCCTTTTCACCATCCATTTTCCATATGTTAAACCGGATTTATCCATTCAGCTTCTGATTTGTGTAATTTACAAGGCCTCCGGCTGAAATGATTTTCTGCATGAATTCCGGGAACGGCTGTCCCTGATATTCAGTCCCTTTTGTCCGGTCAAAAATTTTCCCACTGTCAAAGTCGATCTCCACTTCATCCCCCGCTTCAATCTCCTCGGCCGCTTCTTTGCACTCAATAATCGGAAGTCCGATATTAATGGAATTCCGGAAGAAAATCCGTGCGAATGTTTCTGCAATAATGCAGCTGACTCCCGCTGTTTTCAGACAGAGCGGAGCATGTTCTCTTGAAGAACCACATCCGAAATTCTTTCTTGCAACAATGATATCTCCCGGCTGAACCTTGCCTGCAAACTCCGGATCAATATCTACCATCGCGTGGGATGCCAGTTCCTGCGGGTCAAACGAATTCAGATATCTTGCAGGAATGATAACATCCGTATCCACATTGTCTCCGTATTTAAATACATGTCCTTTTGCTTCCATGTTCTATTCACCTGCTTTCTCTGGATTTGCGATATAACCTTTGATGGCACTTGCCGCAGCCGTCTCCGGAGAAGCAAGGTAAATCAAAGAGTCCACATGTCCCATACGTCCCACAAAATTTCTGTTTGTTGTGGAAACACACTTTTCACCTGCTGCCAGAACGCCCATGTGTCCTCCCATGCACGGTCCGCAGCTCGGCGTGGAAAATGCGCATCCTGCATCCACGAAAATCTCCGCTATGCCTTCTTTCAGACATTCCTTATAGATCGCCTGCGTACCCGGAATTACAATCACACGCACACCCGGATGTACTTTATGACCTTTGAGGATCGCCGCCGCTCTTCTCATGTCTTCCATTCTTCCGTTCGTACAGGATCCGATTACAACCTGGTCGATCTTGATCGGCTCCATAGTCTCGATCTCATCAATTGTGTGCGCATTGCCCGGAAGATGCGGAAATGCAACCGTCGGTCTTACTTCGGAAAGATCAATCTCGATCACTTCATCGTACACTGCATCCTCATCCGGAGTGTAGATCTTATATTCTTTGTCCGAATGCTCTTTCATATACGCTTCTGCCTTCTCATCCACAAGGAAGATTCCGTTCTTCGCCCCTGCTTCGATGGCCATATTTGCCATGGTGAAACGGTCATCCATGGAAAGTTCGGAAAGTCCTTCTCCTACGAACTCCATGGATTTATACAATGCTCCATCCACACCGATCTTTCCGATGATATGGAGAATAATGTCTTTTCCACTAACATATTTTCCAGGTTTTCCCTTCAGTACGAACTGAATTGCGGATGGCACCTTGAACCAGAGCACTCCGGTCGCCATTCCTGTCGCGATATCCGTTGTTCCAACACCGGTGGAAAATGCTCCCAGCGCGCCGTATGTACAGGTGTGGGAATCCGCTCCGATGATACACTCCCCTGCTACCGTGATTCCTTTTTCCGGAAGGAGCGCGTGCTCAATCCCCATCTGTCCAATCTCATAATAGTGCGTCAGTCCCTGCTCTTTTGCAAATTCCCGGATTGATTTGGAATTTTCCGCTGATTTGATGTCTTTATTTGGAGTAAAATGATCCGGTACCAGTACAACTTTGTCCTTATCAAATACCTTGTCCGCCATCTGCCTGAATACCGGCACAGCCATCGGACCGGTAATATCATTTGCCATTACAACGTCAAGCTTCGCCTCAATCAGCTGTCCTGCCGCCACCCTGTCCAATCCTGCATGCGCTGCAAGGATCTTCTGCGTCATTGTCATTCCCATGTCTTTTGCGCCTCCTCTTTTTCTGGCTTCTGCCTTTCCTCATATTCTATCATAGATATCTACAGATGTGCAAGAAAAAATCAGAGTGCGATCTGTTTTTTGAGTTTTACCCTGCTGATCACCGGCAGTTAAATGCAGGAAATTTCCTTTTGAAAGAAACACATCCGGTCTTTTTTATTTACGCCTTGCGAAATTTATTATATAATATAAAATGCGTGTATAATTTGTCGATTAAAGGAGAATGAATATGACATTAAAAATGGGGGAAAACCAGCACACCTATATTGTCAGATCCATTCAGCTGGAGCTTTCGCTGGAACGCAGGCTCGAATCTCTCGGTCTTACCGAGGGGGCTTTGATTACCATTTTGAATAATGATAAAAAGGGAGCTATGACTGTTCGGTTCCGTGGGACAAGATTTGCCCTCGGTAAGCGGATTGCTGACCATATTGAAGTGGAGGAGGCAGAATAATGGGTGATATCATCAATGTTGGATTCATAGGTAATCCAAACTGTGGAAAAACAACTCTGTTTAACGCCTATACAGGGGCTAATCTGAAAGTGGCAAACTGGCCGGGCGTAACAGTCGAAAAAAAAGAGGGAATGACCGAGTACGAAGGGGATCGTTTCAAATTGATCGACCTTCCTGGAATCTACAGTCTGACTTCTTATACAATGGAAGAAACCGTATCAAGAGAATGTATTATGAGTGATGACGTCGATGTCATCGTTGACGTTGTGGACGCCTCGTCTCTGGAGCGCAACCTTTATCTGACTCTCCAGCTGATCGAGCTTGGAAAACCTGTCGTTCTTGCACTGAATATGATGGACATCGTAGAAGAACGGGGCATGGAAATCGACCTTCACCGTCTTCCGGAAATGCTTGGTATCCCTGCGATACCGGTTTCCGCGAGAAAACGGACCGGTCTTTCCATCCTGATGCATGCGGTCAAACACCACGAAGGGCTGACCGGCCAGGATCCGCTGATCCACCACCACCAGGAAAAAGAGGCAAGTTCTTCCCACCGCCACAACCATCATGCGGAATATGCCATGGTATACAGCGATGAAATCGAAGATAAAATCGATATACTTATCGAACGGCTCTCCGCACAGGATCCTGATCTTTCAAATAAAAGATGGCATGCCATCAAGCTTTTGGAGCATGACCCGGTCGTCATGAAAAATCATCCTGTCATGCTGGATGATGTAGCTTCTGAAAGTCTGGAAAAAGATATCATCAATCAGAAATATGATTTTATAGAAGAAATTATTCAGGAGGTTCTCGTCAACAAAAGCGCAAAAGCAGAAATGACAGAAAAAATTGATCGTTATCTGACAAGCCGCTATCTTGGCCTTCCGATTTTTCTTCTGATTATGGCTTTTGTATTTTTTGTAACGTTTACAGTCGGTGACTGGCTGAAAGGATATTTTGAGCTGGCTCTTGTCTGGTTCTCGGATCTGGTGACCGGCGGACTTTCCGCAGTCCATACGAATCCACTGATTCAGTCTCTTGTCGTGGATGGAATTATCTCCGGTGTAGGCGGCATCCTGACTTTCCTGCCGAATATTTTCATCCTGTTTCTGGCACTTGCTTTTCTGGAAGACAGTGGGTATATGTCACGTGTCGCATACGTCATGGATGATCTGATGAGCCGTCTCGGACTCTCCGGCCGTGCTTTCATCCCGCTCCTTCTTGGATTCGGATGTTCGGTTCCCGCTGTCATGGCATCCCGTGCTCTGGAACACCGAAAAGACCGGCTGAAGACCATTCTTGTTACACCGTTTATGTCCTGCAGTGCAAGGCTTCCAATTTATGTCCTGTTCTCTTCCATGTTTTTTGGAAAATACAGCATGCTCGTATGCTACTCCATGTATCTGCTTGGTATTGTGGTGGCCATCACGGCGACTTTCGTCATTTCAAAATTTGACGGTAGTAAAGCGGAACACGCACTGCTCATTGAACTTCCGGAGTACAAGACTCCAAATGCTCACACGATTGCCATCTATGTATGGGAAAAGGTAAAGGACTATCTCTCCAAAGCAGGTACCGTCATCTTCATCGCCTCCATTATAATGTGGGGTGTCATGAACCTTGGACCGCATGGCTTTGTATCCGATATTTCCGAGAGTTTCGGGGCAATCATCGGAAAGGCCCTTGTCCCTTTACTTGCTCCGGCGGGACTTGGGTACTGGCAGATCGCCGTTGCTCTGATCTCCGGTATTGCTGCAAAAGAAGTCGTTGTTTCCAGCTGCAGCGTTCTTTTTGGCATCGCCAATATTACGACTTCCGCAGGTATGGACAGCATGGTATCTGTCCTTGCTTCCATGGGATTTGGCGCAGCCAACGCCTACGCAATGATGGTTTTCTGTCTTCTCTATGTTCCATGTATGGCAACGATCGGAACGATCCACAGAGAAGTGGGAAAGACAAGTATCACTGTCGCGTTCGCCTGCTTCCAGCTTGTCATTGCATGGATTTTCGCAGTGATTTTCTACCATATCGGACTGCTGTTTTAAATAAAAGAGAAAACAAAGACCCTTTCCGGTCTCCGGCTGATTACAGGCCGCCCGGAAAGGGTCTTTTTACATAAACTTTTTTATCAAATTAAGATGATCCCGAAACGGCGGGTACCGGAAAGGAATGTCTACAAGAACCGATTTTTTGAGGATACTTTTCTCATGCGTAAAGGTATCAAAACTTGCCTTCCCATGATATTTTCCCATTCCGGACTGCCCTACTCCTCCAAACGGCAGATATGGTGTTGCCAGATGGACTACCGTATCATTGATACAACCTCCTCCGTAGGATAGCTTTTCAAGAATGTAGGACTCCCTTTTTTTGTCCCTCGTAAACAGATACAGCGCCAGCGGGCTTGACTGCGCTTCAATGGCAGCTGCCGCTTCCCGCAGATCATAGTAGGACATGATCGGCAGAACCGGCCCGAATATCTCTTCTTTCATCACAGCGTCATCCCAGGTGATGCCGTCCATCACTGTCGGCTCAATCCGAAGCGTGGTACTGTCGGTCTTTCCGCCGTAAATGACTTTATTTTCATTGATCAGTCCACTGATACGTTTGAAGTGCCTCTGGTTGATAATCGCCGGATACTCCTCATTTTCCAGCGGTTCCTGGCCGTACATCTTCTGAATCTGTCTGATAATATAATGAATCAGCCTTTTCTTTACACTGTGCTGCACCAGTACATAATCCGGTGCCACACAGGTCTGTCCGGCATTCAAAAACTTCCCCCAGACAATCCGTTTTGCCGCGGTTCTTAAATCCGCTGTCTCATCAACAATGCAAGGGCTCTTTCCCCCAAGCTCCAGGCTGACAGGAGTCAGATGTCTGGCTGCCTTCTCCATCACGGATTTTCCTACTTTCGGACTTCCCGTAAAGAAAATATAGTCAAACTTTTCATTGAGGAGCGCCTCGTTCTCCTCCCGGCCGCCTGTCACAACTGTGACATAGCAGGATGGAAACACTTCCCGAATCATCTCCTGAATCATCGCAGATGTATGCACCGAGTAGGAAGACGGCTTAAGGACTGCACAGTTTCCTGCACTGACCGCGCCAATCAGAGGTGCCACCGTAAGCTGAAAAGGATAATTCCACGGAGCCATAATAAGTACGACACCATAAGGCTCTCTGTAAATAAAAGAGGCAGACGGGAACTGAGATACCGGCGTCCTGACTCTTCTTGGCTTCGCCCAAAGTGTCAGATGTTTCATGGCAAACCTGATTTCCTCTTTTACCATTCCGATCTCAGTCATATATCCTTCCGTGCCGGATTTTCCGAGATCCTTATTGAGGGCATCCAGAATCCGTGCCTCATTCTCATCCATCCATTTCAGAAGTCTGCCAAGATAAAATACCCTGAATCCCGTTTTCTTCGTTTTCCCTGTCTTAAAAAACTCTTTCTGCCGTCTTACCAATCCTTTGTACTCCATTCCTTCTCCTTTCCAGCTAGTCTCTTAATTTCTGCATTTTTTCTTTTTTTGCCTCCCGCAGGTAAGGAATCTCGATCGGATCAATCGGATCTACTGGACTTTCTACCTTCATCTTTTTCTGTCTGCTCCTGCGTTTCAAAAGCTCTCCACCTTTGTTGTAGAACCAGAAACTGTATGCGAGAAGCTTATTTGCCTTCCCCATCTTATCTTTCACCGTTTTGTTATAAAATCTTCCGCCGGCTTTTACAATCTGATTCTGACGGATCAAATTGATCAGTTCGGTTTCACATGTGGCTGTTCCCGCAAATTCTGTATACGCGGTACTTACACATTCGATCTTATGGGCATCGCTGCCTCCGGTTCCCGGTTTATTATATTTCTTTGCGAGTCTGGCCGCGCCTTCATTTGACTCCTCAGACTCGCACGCATTAAATACCTCAATAAAATCAAACCGCTTAATCAGCTCCGGGGATTTATAAAACCGCTTTGTATTTGTAAAACTCAGATATTTTTCACCACACGGATGGGCCGGTCCAAGCACACCTCCATTTTTGTGTACCAGATCAATCAACATGGTAAGCGGCAGCCCGCGCATCTCCAGAAGACGCATTTTCCGCCCCTCCGGCATAATGACAAGAAAATGCCCCGCATCTCTCGTGTCGTATTCAATCCCCTTAAATACCATAAAATCCTGGTACTTTTTCCCTTTCAACTCATTTTTCCAGTATCGGTATCCATTATAAGTATCGTGGTCGGTAACAACCATTCCATCATATCCATTATCGATCAGCTTTTCGATATATTCTTCAATGCCTACTTTGCTGTCAATCGATCCTTCTTTTACATGACAATGCATATCCAGCTTCATACACAAGCCCCCTTTTGCTTACAGGCTTATTATACCCTTTTTTCAGAAAGGCAGTAATACTGTCCGCATTTTCTGATTCCCACAGTCAGATTTTCTCCCTTATTCATTTTCGTTTATTCGTTCTCATCAGAATCCAGAATGTTTCTCGCCATTTCGATTTCGGATTCTACCGATTTCTTTTCCCGAATTTCTTTTGCTTTACTGCGCTCGATCTTTGCAATCTTACTTGACTTCAGAGCATACTGGATGCAGATTCCAAGAACTGCCAGAGCAATGCTCACTCCGTAGAATGCAATTGTACTGTCAAACGGCAGGTAGCGGCATGCTACAATACCGCCGAGAACACCTCCGCCGATTCCCATGACCGGTATAATCATCGGATCACCGAAAACGGCTGCCAGAATCGCAAATAACAGTGCTGCCGCTGCCGCGATGCCAAGTGCAATGTAGCCTCTGCCGCCCGCAAGTGCCAGGGCACTTACAAAAATGGCCACAAACGAAAATACGAATGCCCCGAATTTGCGGAATACCGCCTCGAATGCTGCAAGAAGCACTCCCGCTGCTGCGCATACGCCGATCATGATCCAACCGTCCAGATTCAAATACCAGGACGCCGCCAGTCCAGCAGTCACACCAAGCAGAAGCCCCTGCAGAGCAAACAGAACATATTTACACTTCGCTCCAAAGAAAACCATCAGCAGCGCGATCACACCAGCCACAACAGCTGCCACTGTTCCTCCTTCCGAAAAGATCCACGAGAAATCCATGTTCTTCAATCCATCTTCAAAGAGCAGCCGGCTTATCTGATCTGCTGCTTCAAATACTCTTTCCATCTTTGTCTCTCCTTTGTATATTATTTGATACTCTTTTCGTTTCCCTCCTACTTGTATTTTAATACAAAACTGATATTCCCGCAACACGAAAGATGGACGCCGATGCTTATCTGATCATCAACGCCCATCCTCACTTTGTTGGTTCTTCAGTCATTCGTTAACCTTCCCTTTCTCAGATTATATGAGTTATAAATGTGTTTTCGGTGGTCCGTACCTTCCTTTCTGAAATCCTTTCTGATTTCTATTTCTTTTTCTTGTCCTAATATTACCATCCCTTCTTATTTTTGTCAATATATTTTTCTGTTTCTATCTGTTTTTTCTTTCTTTACATTATTTCCTTTTAAATTATCTGTTGATTCAGGCGCCCCGGCACACAAAAAAAGATACCATACCGTCCTCTGACCATATGGTATCTTCTCTGCCTTTTTCCGTACATTAGTATGCAACTTTTCCGGAATCTGTCCCGTTTACCACATAGTAAACTGCAGCTTCCTCCGGCTTTACATAAAGTGTGATATCTTTGATATCGCCCACTTTTTTTCCATTTGCCTTTGTCCAGTCTTTTTTGACTGCAGCGATCATATCTTTTTCCTCTACTTCTTTTCCGAAGTACTGAACAAATGTCCTTACTTTGATTTCTTTCTTTGCAGTTTTTTTTGCAGCTGTCTTCTTTGCAGTCTTTACTGTCTTTTCTGCTGCTTCTTTCACAGCCTCTTTTACTTCTTCTGTTTTTTCAGCTACTGCTTCTTTTACAGCTTCTGTCTTTTCCACAGCCGCTTCTTTCACAGCCTCTGTTTTCTCTGCTGCCGCTTTTGCAGTTTCCGCCGCTGCAGCTTCTGTCTTTGCAGTTACCTTTGCCAATGTGCGTTTTCTTGCCATAATAAATCCTCCTAATGAAAACTGTCACCTGTTGTCATTCTTTTCTGCCTTACTACGCCAGCTGTCCATTATTATAGCACAAATTTTTCAAAATGCAAGAAAAGAGCATTTTATTCATGAATCCTGAATTTATATACTGTTGTTGTCTGATAAGTCTCCCCTGCCTTGCACACCGGTGCCTCAAAGTTTTCGTGATGTACCGCATCCGGGAAGTACTGTGTCTCAAAGCAGACTGCCGCATGTTTTCCGTAATGCTTTCCGCCTTTTCCTGTTTCATTTTCAATACCGTTTCCCGTATACATCTGGATTCCCGGAAGGTCCGTCAGGACTTCCATCGAAATACCGGTTTCCGGTGAATACACCTCTGCTGCTTTCTCACAATTTCCCTGATTGCCAAGAGCCCAATTATGATCATATCCGCCTGCAAGCTTCAACGGCTCATAGTCTGCCCCGATATCCTGCCCGATCGCTTTTGCCTGACGGAAATCCATCGGTGTTCCTGTCACATCGATCAGCTTTCCGGTCGGAATCAGTTTATCGTCTGTCTCTGTAAACGCATCTGCGTCAAGACGTACGACATGGTTCAGAATCGTATTTTCCCCTTCTCCGTTTAAATTAAAATAACTGTGGTTGGTCAGGTTCAGAATTGTGTCTTCACCCGGAATTGCCCTGTAGGAAATTTTCACTTCATTGTTCTCTGTCAAAGTATAAGTAACTTCAATTCTGACATCTCCCGGATAGCCCTGATCCCCGTCCGGACTGAACAGGGCAAAAGTAATACTCTGCGCATCCGACTGCTTTACTTCCCACAGTCTCTTGTTATAAAAGTTCAGTCCGCTGTGCAGGTTGTTTCCATTTTCATTTGCGTCCAGGCGGAATGTCTTTCCACCAAGTTCAAAAGAAGCCCCCGCAATTCTGTTTGCGTTTCTGCCGACAGTTGCGCCAAAGAAACTTGCTCCTGTCTCATATCCGGACACATCGTCGTATCCGAGTACTACATCCCTTTTCCGACTGTTTTTGTCCACTACCATAATGTTTACAAGGGTTGCACCATAGTCGGTTACTTTCAGCTCCATTCCATTTTCATTTTCCATTGTGTAAAGCGATGCCTGCACACCTGCCCTTGTCTGTCCAAAATTTTCCTTTTTCATTCATCTACCATACGCCTTTCGGCTTCCTTTCTTTCAAACATTTCTGCCTTTTATTTTACACCTAATTTCTCTGCATGAAAAGAAGCATTACAAAGACTGTTTCATTTTCTTTGTAATGCTTCCTGACTGATCCGCTATTTCTTCTCTTTGACTTTTCCAAGTATGGACTGAAGGACAATAAAGAAGCATAACAATGCGGAAAGAACAATTCTTACCCACCAGCTCGACAAGGTCCCCTGAGTAGTAATCAGACTTGTAATCGTACCTTTAATCAGGACTCCGAACAGCGTACCGATCGGTGTTCCGACACCTCCGCTCAGAAGCGTACCTCCGATAACCGCCGCCGAGATCGCATCCATTTCCAGTCCTTTTGCCTGTTCCACGAACCCGGCACAGCTGTTGAGGCAGAATACAAAGATACGGCCTGTATTTTCTATTCTTCCTTATTTACGATATGCTGCTGCATTCCATTTGAGTTCATTTTTCAGATTCCGGATATTGGTGTCTTTATCGATATAAACCGCCTCAATACCCATTGCATCCGCCCAGTCTCCCATCTGTTCCGCGGTAATGTCATAGGAGAATGCCGTGTGGTGCGCTCCTCCACAGAGGATCCATGCCTCTGCGCCGGTCTGAAGATTTGGTTCCGGTGTCCAGAAAGCGGTTGCAACCGGAAGTTTCGGCATCGGTTTTTCCGTTTTTTTACAATTGACATTGTTGATAATCAGGCGGAACCTGTCTCCAAGATCAATGAGAGAAGTTGCAATCGCCGGACCTTCCTTTGCCGTGAATACAAGACGTGCCGGATCTTCTCTGTCACCCATGCTGAGCGGCTGCACTTTGATACTGATCGGACCGTCCGCAATAGTCGGGCAGACCTCCAGCATATGAGCCTGAAGAATGCCTTCTTTTCCAGGAACCAGATTGTAGGTATAATCTTCCATAAAGGAAGTTCCCTTTGCGTCTTTCATTCCTTCCGTCATGATTTTCATAATCCGAAGCATGGCTGCAGTCTTCCAGTCTCCTTCTGCGCCAAATCCGTAACCTTTTTCCATCAGTCTCTGGATTGCAAGCCCCGGAAGCTGCTTTAAACTTCCAAGATCACCAAAATGAGTCACAATTGCCTGATAGTTCTTCTCTTCCAGGAACCGTTCAAATCCAATTTCGATCTGTGCCTGTACGGCAACATGTTTCCGGAATTCTTCCGGATCTCTTCCTTCCAGAAGAATATCATATTTATCATAATATTCCTCTACCAGAGAACTTACTTCTCCTTCTTTTACATCTTCGACCGCTTCCGCGATTTCGTTAACCGGATAAGCATCTACTTCCCATCCAAATTTAATCTGTGCCTCTACCTTGTCTCCATCCGTTACGGCTACATTTCTCATATTATCGGCCACCCTCATGACACGTACATGGCTGCTTTCGATCACACCCACAGCTGTACGCATCCAGGATGCAATTTTTTCCTGTACCTGTCTGTCAGACCAGTGTCCCACAACAATTTTTCTCTCGATTCCCATCCTGGTAAAGATATGGCCGAACTCACGGCCTCCATGTGCAGACTGGTTTTCGTTCATGAAATCCATATCAATGGTATCATATGGAATTTCCTGATTGAACTGAGTGTGCAGGTGAAGAAGCGGCTTCCTGTATTCCTGAAGTCCGAGAATCCAGGATTTTGCCGGTGAGAACGTATGCATCCACGTGATGACACCTGCACATTCCTCATCTGTGTTTGCCTCATTAAAGGTCTTTCTGATCAGCTCGTTTGTGATCAGCGTCGGTTTCCAGACAATCTCATACGGAAGAACTCCGGATGCATTCAGCGCCTCCACGATCTTCTGCGCATGCTCTGCCACATGAGCCAGACACTCGTCTCCGTAAAGATCCTGCGATCCTGTACAGAACCAGAACTTGTAGTTTTTCTGCTTTAACATTGTTTTCTCCTCCTGTTATATTGATTTATTATATATGTGTAATCACTTTCACGGAATTTCGCATAACCAGATCCGGCATAAGCTCCACCGTCTCAATGTCTCCGATTCCCTGTATCTTATCAATCATCATCTCAGCCGCAATCTTTCCAAGCTCCTGCACCGGATTATCGGCCGACGTAAACGGGATCTCACAGAATCTCGAAAGATCGGAATTGTCAATTCCCACAATGGAAAGATCATCCGGTATCCGGATTCCCTGATCCATACAGATACCAACCAGCTTGTTTGCGACCTCATCGTTATAGCAGACACAGGCCGTGCAGCCCTTGATCCGCTTCAGAATTCTACTGCAGTCGTCCCGCATCTCCGCGATCTCATCCGAGTCGATCCATACAACCTGCTTTCCTTTGACCTTGATATCCGCATCCATCAGCGCATCCACATATCCCGCATACCTCTGGTGCCCCTGACCATCGTCCGCCTTGAAAATCCCCGCTATATTGATATGCCCGCAGTCAAGAAGATGCTGCGTCACCATCCGCCCGGCCGCTCTGTCATTCAGGCTCACATGCGCAATATCAAGCTCCGGATAAAAACTGTTAATAAACAGAATCGGAACACCCATCCGCTCCAGCTCCTTGTATAGCTTCAGATTCGGATTCGGAATCCCGCTCTTTGTTGTCTCCGCAATCAGCCCGTCGATTGATCTCTCCCGAATAAAATCCTTCAGAATCATCCGCTCCTTCTCAATCGCATTATTAGACACGGCAAGCTGAAGAAAATATCCCTCATCCGACAATACCCGTTCAATCTCCTTTACAATCAACGGAAAAATATAGACATCCACATAGGTCGTCATCACCGCAATCCTCATGGAACGCTGTCTTTTCTGCTTTCCAATCTCAATATATGTCCCGCTTCCTCGGACACTCCGCACAATCTGTTCCTCCTCCAGCACTGAAAGCGCCTTCCTGATCGTCTGACGACTCACACCAAACCTCACCTGCAGCGTATTCTCGGACGGAAGCTTATCCCCCTGCTTCAGCCTGCCCTCACGCAGCTCTCCTCTGATCCACGCAACCACTTCTTCGTACTTCTTCTGCATTCCAAAGCCTCTCTTTCATTATACTACCACTATAACCCATTCACCTGTACAATACAAGTTGGAGTATTATCCAAACATGTCACGCACAATTTATACAAAATCCAAGATTTGTACTATCGAAATCTCCTGTTTTCAGTACAAATTTGTCAAAGGGGACGTGTTCCGGATCATCGGAACACGTCCCCAAAAATATGTACAAGATCTTTTTCGCCATTCAGGACTGCTTCCATGAGCTGATCCCCTTCATAACGAAGTTTCAGAGAGAAAAACGGTGCATCTTTTTGAATCAGGTCAAAGAAAATCCTATCTCCTTCCCAGAGATTCAGGCGGGAAATCTCGTCTTTTGGAACCCACTTCAGTACGCCTTCGTCACAATCCCGGATCTGCCCTCTAAATCCGTCTATCGTGTAAAGACAGATGTATTCCGGATCCTGTTTATCACAGATAAAGGTTAAAATTCCCCGGAATTTCATGGATGTCACGGTCAGGCCGGTCTCTTCTTCTGTCTCCCTCTTCATACAGTCTTCCGGGCTTTCTCCGTATTCAAATTTTCCTCCTATCCCGATCCATTTGCCTTCATTTACGTCCTGCTCCTTTTTTACGCGGTGAAGCATGAGATAGGCATCCTCTTTTTCGATATATCCCAGTGTTGTCATCTGTACTTTCGGCATGTCGTTCTTTTTGTCCTTCTTTCTTTTTTACCGATAGTATAGCACGTCTATTTCAGATGGTCTACTGCCGCTCGTTCAATCGGGAACCCTTCTTTGTACCGCTCAATAAAGGTATTAAAACCTGCCACATCTTCCGGATCCGCCTGCATCTCAATTCCTGTTTCTCCTGCAAATACTTTTTCTGCCAGGAAATCTGCCAGATTTTCATCTTCCTCACGATGCACCATATAGGATGCGAGCAGGGCAATTCCCCAGGCTCCGCCTTCTCCCCGACTTTGCCACTTTATAAAAAGTAAATCTTCCAAAAACATCGTATTTATCAATGTTTTTGGAAGATTGATTCAA
>NZ_SPHM01000069.1:0-8848 GCF_005844125.1 Pseudoflavonifractor sp. BSD2780061688st1 E11 | reverse complement strand
CAAAATTTTTACCTGGCAACCATTGCTTGCATCGGAAACTGATACTTTCTTTCTCTTATTTACACTCTATGCTATAATAATGAAGTCGAAAATTATCAGGGAATAATAGAAAGGAATCTCAGATGGATCAGAAAGAAAAAAAGAAATGGATTGCATTTTTTATTATCGGAATCACTTATTCATGTATACTTTATATTTTCAACATGTATCATGTTTTATCTAAACCCGCTCCATCCTGGATCACCATGCTGTTGGATCACTGGTGGATTATTTATCTGCTCGAGTTCTTTCTCCCAGTATTTTTGATCCGCTTTTTCCTGCATGAACCATTAAACAGATATGGATTTCATTTTAGTCAGATTATTTCTCAGATACTTTTTGCTGTTTTCCTGATATTCCTTCTGATTTTTCTTGGTAATCCAAGTCGTTTCATCTCTCATCTTTTAGAAGTATGGAACATCTGCCTGATCCATATGAGATATCATTATCTACACACCTTTTTACCAGGAGCTGATTTTTTCCTGGCATTATTAGGCCAAAACATGCTTTATCATGGATTTTTGCTGACCTTTTTTCAGGATATCTTTCGCAATAAACTGGCTGGCGTTTTACTGGTCGGTCTGTTGTATGCATTATCTTCCGATATTTCTTCACTTAATCTTTTTTCATTTTGTCTGAGCTTTTTCTATGCTGTTTTATATGCTTCTATCAGAACATTTGCTCCTGGGAAATGCACGATTTTTTCACTCACGTTCGCACAATATTTATCAGAATTTTACTGGGGCATTTACTAATCATCCAATATAAGGCATTTGACACTTATTGTAATTTTCTGGAATTTATGTTAATATTATATCAGTTTCAGGCAATATTGATTTTGCTGAAAGGAGGAAGATAGTTATGCAGATCGGAAGTTACTTAAAAGAGCATCGTAAAAGCCGGCATTTCACGCAAGAGCAAGTGGCAAATGAATTGCATATCAGCCGCCAGGCCATTTCCGCCTGGGAGAATAATGCATCCTTCCCGGATCTGGAAAATCTTGTCCTCCTGAGTCAGCTTTATCAGACGAGCGTTGACAGTCTGATCGGCAATGTTACACCAGAGAATACACTCGATATACAAGAGCAAACGGCAGATCTCCAAGAAGTACTACCCTCTGCCGAGCCGGCCGTTACAGAGGCAACTTCCGGCGAAACTCTTGTTTCCAGTGCAGAAGATGCAGTAAATTCCAAATTGGAGAACATTTTTCTCATCGTGCTCGCCATTGCCGCATTTGAGCTTCCTTTTTTGGGCGTTTTTCTTTTGATCTATGTTATTAAAACAGTAAAATCCCGCCCATACTTTAAAGGAATTGTCCTTTTCATCTGTGTGGCATGTATCATTCACGATTTGATTTATTACGCCCAGTTTTTCTCATAAATCGATGGCAGAAAAATAAACCCGAAACAGATCTGTCTGATCCCGTTTCGGGTTTTTCATATCCCATTCTTCTCCTCTTAAAGAACAGTAGTTATCCGCTTCTAAGATCAAGCCAAAAAGAAAAAAACACATTTGATAATAGAATTCCTCTGCTTTTCATTGAAATTCTGTCGAAATGACAGCGATTGATGTGTACCATAGACAGTAATACAGATACAACAAAACATCCGTTTCTGTCATATCTGTATCCTATAATCAGCTTTTATAATAATTTAAATAGACCGATGCATCTTACTCTTTGATTTTCTGCTCAAATTCCTCAACGGAACCGCATTCCAGAGCTATTTGGAACCATTGATCCAGCATTCCCGAATTAGTTTCCTTAGTAATTCTTTCATTGAGTGATTCCGGGACTTTTCCGTACGCCGAAAGCACCTTTAAGACAAATTCAGCTTTACCTTCGACTCTTCCCCGGCTTCTTTCATCTCTCAGCATTTCTTCCAGCACCATGAATCTTTCCTCCATTTCCCGGCTCTGCTTCACATACGAAATAAACTCCTGAAGCTTCTGGACATAGGGATCTCCAAAATCCTGTTGGCTCTCCTTTAGTTCTGCTCTGACAAATCTCAGAAATGTTACCAGTTTGCCCGGAACTTCTGAGTCATTCTTCCCGCGGGTATTCAGAAATAAAATCTTCCGTCCGTCTTCCAACGATGCTTCCTCTGTTTCCTGACAGACCGACTGAAAGGTATAGCGGTATTTTCCTGCTTCAAAAGGATCGAAATCGCACAAAAAGATCACATAGGTATTGGGAAGTTCCGTGTAGTCCTCCCCGCTCATCAGAAGTTCCATATCCATCTGGCTCTGATAATAGCGGCTCCTTTTTCCTAAAACCGGCTTTTTCTCTGCCTGCATCTCAATATTGTAGTGTGTATGCTCCTCATCTCTGGCATAAACATCCAGGCGGACGCCCTTATATTCCGGATGGTAAACGATGCTCTTTTCCTTACTGACCTTAACCTGGTCGATCTCAATTTCCAGCACCATTTCCAGAAATTCCTTACAATTTTCTTCGTTTACCATAACGGCGCCAAAGAGAAAGTTATCCTTGATTGTCAGTTCCTGTAGTGTTTTTCTTTTTTTCATATGAATCCTCCATGCGCAGAGGAATCCTATGCCTTTATTATACGACGAAAGCAGGAAGAATTCCACCCACAATCTCCCTGCTTTCCTGTATTTTTCAACACATTTTCAATTTTCTATCGTTTTCGCATTTTCAGTTTCAGCATTGCCGTTGCTTTTCGTGCATCCATGATGTCTACCGCATTTTCGCCGACCACGTCGGTCTCTACGCCCTTTGGATTTTTATTCATATCAACAATCGTATCCATATACGGATTGGTCACCACGAACTGTCCGGCCGTTCCGGAAAAGTGGATTCCCACCACCGGAATGTCGCGTTTTCCGAGCTGTTCGATTGTATTGGCATAATCGACATCGCTGTTTCCCCATCCGTCTGCAGAGATGATCACGCCGTCCGCGCGCATTCCTTCCGCCCAGACAGCCGCTCTGGTTCCTACAAGGATCTTGTCCTGCTGATCCTGTGGTGTTCCTACGATAAGGATTCCCATCAGATCCAGATCCTCATCGGCTGACACTACATCCAGAAGCGGATCGCGGAAGTTGTGAAGTGTTGTTTCTTTTGTTGAAGGTCCGATTCCCATTCTCTGTCACCCCTTTTCGTTCTTTTTCTACTGCATGGACCGCAGAATTCCGTCACGGTATTCGTTTGGTGTTACTAGAACCGGCATATTTCCCATATCGATGATGGAGCGGCCTCCTTCCACGCCTGATGGTTCTTTTGCGAAGAGATGCATGTCATACATAGCTCCCTGCCCGGCCACCTGTTTGATAATGAGTACTTTTTTCTTTCCCGGACGTACCACATCGTAATATTCGTGACGTTCTGTGCAGCGGTCCCCATGAAATTTCTTCAGCTGTTCCCGGAGTTCTTGGACAAATTCATCACATGCGCTGTGTGCCGCCGTTACCCCTGCCCGGATCTGACCCATTCCTTCCTGAAGCGTCACATCAAAGGCAATCATGATATCTCCTTCTCCTGGCGTCCCGGCTCTTCCGTAACAGATCTGCTCCTTCAGGTTTCCTTCCGAGGATCCGAATTCATGTGTCTGCTTTCCTACAGTATCCACGCCTGTCAGGATCACATAGACACCTGTCAGCGTATGAGTAATTCCTTCCCCGATATTTCCAAGTACTTTCGCTGAAATCGGGATAATGTCCATAATCGTATTGGTATACTGATCACGTTCTTCCGGTTTGATAATCCGGAAAGAAATATCTGATATATAGTCTTCTTTTCCACGTTTGTAGCGGTCTGCGCTCTCTTTATCCACAGTCAGCACGCCGCTTTCCTCCACCTTGTTCTCCTCGCCCCACATAGCTTCCCGTATGTGGTAGGCTTTAATCACAAGCCGGCGGAGCTGTTTTGTCTCTTCTCCCATGGCATTTGATTCCTTTCCTGTTGATCCTTTTTTATCATAACACACTTTTCACTTTCAGAAAATGATATTTGATTTTCAAATGAAAATAGGGATCTGTACACTCTGTACAGATCCCATAATGATTTGCATCAAACTTTTGCAATGTATTCAAATGGAAGCGGAACTACCTTTCCTGGAGTATCGATTGCAACGAGCTGCTCCAGAGTTGCTTTTACAATCTCTGTCTGCATTTCTACGTTGTTCGGTTCTCCGGCATTTGCTCCCATTGGTACGAGCGGTGCTACCGCACGTGGTGTACCTGTCTGACGAACAACAGGTGGAAGGGCTGCGATGATAATTGTAGGAATACCAGCCTCTTCAATCGCTCTCTGCACCAGTACTGCAGAGCGGTGGCAGGTACCTCATCCAGCTGTGAGGATGACTGCGTCGACATCCTCTTCTTTAAACATCTGTGCGATGGCCGGACCAGTTTCATGTTTGAATTTCTCCTGATTTCCACCGCCGCCCATGAATCCTGCGTGTACCGGAGCACATGCTCTGATAAATCCTTCTTTTGCAAGTTCATGGATTCTGTCGATCGGGAACATACAGTTGATGTCTTTGTTTACATCACCGTTATCATATCCACCATGTGAAACCATCAGTTCACTGGATGGAGTTGTATTTTCAATCTTTCTCCATGTGAAGTCTCCGGCAAGATTAAATCTTTCCTGGCTTTTCTTATGGACACCTGCTGCAGTAGCAAGAGCAATAGACATATCTTTAATCTCTTTTGTTACTGGAGTCCATACTGCCGGCGGAGTAATCGGAACATAAATTTCAGATTGTAAACCTTTCACAACCGTTAAGCTCATTTTGAAACCTCCTCATGATTTTCATTCAATTCGCGCATCTCTTTCTGACGCCTCTTGTAGATATCAAGGTTGCTGACGTACTTCTCATTGATCTCCGGCCCCATCTGCTCTACGAAGCTCATGTTCCATGCCACTTCCTGTCCGACTTTGACCGGATAATCTGTGATCAGCATCCGCATCGGAATCTTCAGATAGCCGAGCCTTCCTTTCAGGTCAACTCCTACGCATCCGTCATGTACCTCGACGATGACGCCTTCCATTCTTATGATTTTATCTCCATATTTCAGTTCCATACGTCATTACCATCTATTAATCGTATTTTTCTTTTCTCTTCTGGCTCATCGGGAGAGACTGCTCATTTGCAACGAGATCAATCTTTGTTCCTGTTGCCTTTTCGATCATCTCGATGTTGTTTGCCTTGACATTCGGATTCCATTTCTTTTCTGCCGGTTTTACTTCCTCGCCTGCCATTGCTGCTTTCAGCATTGCGATTGCACGTACTGCTTCTTCTTTACACAGTGTGTTGCATGCAAGAACTTCATTTTCGATACCGGATTCAGATTTATTGTTGTCAACCATGTTTGTCATATACGGATTTCCAACAACGAGTGCACCCTGTACAGCACAGAAAGATAATCCAACTACCGGGATTCCTCTCTTTCCGATCTGCTCATGATGACTTGCAAAATCAATGTGGTTATTTCCAAAGCCTTCTGTTGTGATAAATGCACCGTCAACATCCAGAGCTTCTACTGTCTGTCCGACACGTTTGGATACATAGAACTTCTCTGCGTTGATCTGCGGGCTTCCTACGAAAAGAACGCCGCAGAGGTCAAGCTCTTCGTCATGGAGTGCTTCCAGTACGAGAGGCTCTCTCCAGTAGTGTCTGGACATCTCTTTGGATGCAGGTCCGATACATGTCAGTGCATGGATACATCCATCAAGCACTTCCAGCGGAGATGTCATAACCGGAACGTTTCCAAGGTCTACATTTGGTTTCGCTCCAAGTACTCCTACCGGCTCCATTGGAAGGATCAGGTTATCATGCATAGCGCCCTGTCCCATGATCTCTTTTACGATGACTACTTTTTTCTTTCCAGGATGTCTGAGATGTTCAAACTCCTCTGTATCAACAACAAGTGAGTCGTCCAGTTTCTTAAGGGCTTCACGGATCTCCTGTGTGATCACGTCTGTCGCTGTATGTGCAGCGAGCGGGCCCGGACGCTCCATGTTTGTTCCTTCTTTGATGATCACTTCTGTCTTGATGAAGATCTCACCCTTATCCGGTGCTCCCGGACGTCCCCACATGATGTTCTCATCCAGGTATCCTTCGGAAGAACCGAACTCACCGATCTGAACGCCGTTTGCATCTGTACCTGTTACCATCATAACAACGCCGTCAAGTACACGTGTTACACCATTTCCGATTTCAGCTTCGCCTTCTTTTGTGGCAATCGGCTGTACGTCCATGATTGTGTTGGAGTATGTGTGGTACATCTCCGGTGTGATAATATCAATCTTTAAGCTGTTTACCAGTTCCTGGCCTGCAGCTGCTTCTTCTTCGATTCCTTCACGGATGTAAAGCACTGTTCCGTCGATCTTTGTCTCCGGTCCTCTCTTTACTTCAGTGATTTTGAAATGCTTTCTTGTGAGTGTTCCCATCACTCTTGCTTCTTTTTCTTCTGCTGCCGGTGCCGCTGCTACTGCCACCGGAGCCGGTGCTGCTGCTACTGCAGAGCCTCCCATGATGCCAACCGGGATTTCCAGATTGATATCTTTTCCTTCTCCGATATGGAGTTTAAATACTCCACCCGGTACTGCTGCCGGTGCCGGAGCCGGCACTTCCGGCTGAACTGCCGGTGCTTCTTCTTCAGCTGTTTCTTCTTTTACCGGTTCTTCCGCAGAAGCTTCTTTGTATCCTTCTACGACATCCGGTGTAAGTGCTGTAAGTGAATCACATGTTTTTTTCAGTTTTGCACCAAGAACCTGTTCAATCGTAAGGACGCCTTCCAGATTCAGAAGTCCTGAATCTACCAGATCATCAAAGATCGCCGGATCCTCAAGATTTGCAGCTTCGATTGTGATGCCCTCTTCCGCCCTGCAGCAAAGCACGGCCGGATCTTTTGCATGAGCTTTCGCTGTTTCAGCTGTAATTGACATGTTTCATTCCCTCCTTGATTTTCTCCTTCGGCTCTTCGCCGTTTTCTATATATACAACCACACCGCATGGTGACGCAGAATGTGATGTACTTTTATGCCATACCGTTTCTTTTATTTCCCGTCTGGAAACTGTTCTACATGCTTGGAAACTCTCAGATATCTGTATAATGGATGTCCGATTGTTCTCATGACATGGTCTGTCTGATGGAATACTTTCAGTTTCATCTTCGGAGCAGATCCCATAACTGTGTTGGAACAGTCGGAGCAGTTACCGATAATGATGTATTCACATCCGTCTTTTTTAAACTGGATGTTATTCTTTGCCTGTCCTGGGCAGTTACCCGGTCTTTCACACTTAAGCGGTGCGCCCGGCTTGTTCTCAACAGCCTGCTTACATCTTGCTACAGATGCTACAACACCGTTCATCTTTTCGCAGATATCTCTCATACGTGCTTCGCTTCCGCCGCATGCGCAGACAAGAAGTCCGACTTTTGCACCGTGAAGGTTCGGGAAATCGATGGTCACGATGATACCGCCTGTCGTCTTTGTAACAGGAGCATCGAGATCTGTCGGATTTCCGGTGAAAGGTCCTCCCATAATGATCTCTCCGTATACGCCGTCAATACCGCCCGCACGTTCGATCATTTCCCCAACGCTTGTCCCTACTGGAACATTCATGAAGACGTGCGGCTCGTTTCCGCCGTTAAGCTTGCCGATTACTGTCATGTTCTTGACAAAGCACGGCTTTCTCTCCTCGATAGCTTCTGCCACTCTGGAGATCGTCTCCACATTGACTACTACCGCATTGGCAGCAGATGGAAGCTGTGTTGTCTCAAGCTCGATTCCTAGACACTCTCTGACAACCGCTCTTTCCTCTCCCATCGGGTAGATGTCCGGAAGAAGGTGGATCGTCATGGCTTCTTCATCTTTAATTGCAGTCCGAAGTGTCTCTACTGCTTTTTCATTTTTCTTCTTGATTGCAAAAATCGCTTTGTCAGCGCCTGCGATATCCATACAATATTTCACGCCGCGTACGATCTTGTCGCTCTCGGCCTCGATCTGTCTGATATTATGGTATAGACCAGGCTCACACTCGGCTGCATTGATAAGGATATAGCCATGATCCAGATGCGCGTCCAGCTTGATTCCTGTCGGGAATCCTGCGCCGCCCATGCCGACTACTCCGGCTTCTTTCACCATCTCAAGCGGTGTGCCCTCGGAAATCTTTTCGTACTCATCCGGCTGTTCTTCATCCGGCCTGATCACGATGCGATCTTCCTTTACTTCTTCTACCACACCGTAAACACTGGAGAAGATGTTCGCTCCAAGTCCGGTCGGTTTTGCTACAAGTGTACCCTTTTTTACCACATCTCCGGCTTTTACAACCGGTTCACATGGCGCTCCTACGTGCTGACGCAGTAAAAGTTGAATGTTTCCCATAACAACATGCTCCTTTTCTTTATATTTTATACGGGATATGAGCTCGGTCTCCAATATACGATCTGTCTCCCGTCGTGATCCACAGCAATGTTTGTTTATTGATGATTTCTATAAGATACTCAGCGCGGTCATTTCCCGGCTGATATCTGAAGCCCGCATATTTACAGGCCTGTTTTCTTTCTGGCGGAGGCATGTGGGAATCGAACCCACCCAGGACGCTCCTAACGCCCTACACTGGTTTTGAAGACCAGGAAGCACACCAGTTACTCATCTACCTCCATGTTATGCTTTTTCGCATAGACAATTTACCACACTTGACGGCAAATTTCAACAGAAAAATAATTAAATTTTTGTCAATTGTATTTTAGCAAATAGCGTTAGTGTATAATTATTATTGGCAAAAATAGGAATTTTTCCTAAATAAAAAGGGAAGCAGAGAAAATCCCTACTTCC
>NZ_SPHM01000068.1:0-11507 GCF_005844125.1 Pseudoflavonifractor sp. BSD2780061688st1 E11 | reverse complement strand
GTAAAAAAATACAACCCAAAGGCTGTATTTTCAATATATTTTTCAGTTGTTAGAATGGAGAAAGTGGCAAAGTCGGGGTATATCAGGAACAAAATTCATATTGTGGGGATTGTACTGAGTATTCTGATCAGTGCCGCACTTGCTTTCGGAACCTATTACTTTATGAATATGCATCAGGCAATCAGTAATATCGGAGGAGCTGAGTATAAAACCGACAATATGATCGTTGTGGTCAAAAAGGAAGACAGCGCGGAGTCGATTCTGGATGCGCAGAATTATATTTTCGGAGTTCAGACGGCCGCTGATCAGACAAACAACGAAAAGATGATTACCAAGCTTTCCACACTGATCGGACAGGAGCCGAATGTGTCGGAGTTCAATACTGTTCAGGAGGAAGCACAGGCCCTTCTGGATGGCAGAATTGAGGCGGCTATCTATAATGAGGCATTCAACAGTCTGATTACAGACGAGATTGAAGGATATGAAGATCAGGTTCGTATTCTGTATCAGTATGGAATTGATACAAAATTGGAAAAAGTAGACCAGAGCGTGACAGAACCGTTCAATGTCTATATCAGCGGAATCGACGTATACGGTCCGATTTCCACAAACAGCCGAAGCGATGTGAATATCATCGCAACAGTGAATCCGGAAACACGCCAGGTGCTTCTGACAACAACGCCGCGTGACTACTACGTGACACTTCCGGGAGTTTCCGGAAACCAGCGGGACAAACTGACTCATGCCGGAATTTATGGAGTGGACGTTTCCATGGCTACTCTGGAGCAGCTATATAATACCGACATCAATTACTACGCGAGAGTGAACTTTACCTCACTGATTGAAATTGTCGATACACTTGGCGGAGTCGACGTCAATTCCGAGTATGCTTTTGAAGCGGGAGGATATTCTTTCCAGCAGGGTGTGAACCATTTAAACGGGAAACAGGCACTTGCCTTTTCAAGGGAGCGTCACAGCTTTGCTTCCGGTGATAACCAGCGGGGAAAGAATCAGGAAGCCGTGATCACAGCAATTATCAACAAGATGCTGACACCATCCATGCTTACGAAAGCTATGGATATTGTAAAAGAGCTTGACGACTGTGTAGAAACGAATGTATCTATGGATCAGCTCTCAAAACTGATCCAGATGCAGCTCAATTCAGGCGGCAGCTGGAGTATCCTGACCGACAATGCGATCGGAACAGGAGACAGCAATACTTGTTATTCATCCGGAAGCCAGATGCTGTATGTCATGAATCCGAATGAGGTTTCTGTAAACAGCATTTCAAGCAAGATCAACCGGATTTTAGGTGGGGAAAAAATTACACAGTAGAGGGCTGTGGAAATAAAAGAATGAGGAGTAAAGTGTTATGAGGAAATGGATGGCAGATAAGCTGTTTCTGTATCATTGGGTACGTATCTCAATCTTATTGTTTATCTATGATGTAATTGTAATGAATGTGTCTTACGGACTGGCATTATGGCTGAGATTTGACTTCCGCTTCTCGGACATTCCGCCGGAATATCTTTTTACCTGGATCAGGTATATTCCGATTCATACCGTATGTACATTGATTCTGATGTTTGCGTTTAAACTGTACCGGAGCATGTGGCGGTTTGCAAGTTTTGACGAACTGTCGAGAACCACAATTGTATGCGCGATTTCCATGGCACTTCATATTGTGGGGACTACCGTGATTTTTCAGAGAATGCCGATTTCGTATTATGTAATGGGGGGAATTCTTCAGTATTTTCTGATTACAGGTATCCGTTTCTCTTACCGGATTTACCGGATGTTTGTCACAAGGACTTCAGCAGCGGCTGTAGAATCCAGAGATGTGAAAAATACGATGATCATCGGTGCCGGAGAGGCCGGCAGGGCAATCATCAGTGAATTTAATAAAAGCGGAGACAAGATGCACACAAGAATCCGCTGTATTATTGACGATAACAAAAACAAAAAGAACCGTTATATCGACGGAATTCCGATTGTCGGAACAAGAGAAGATATTCCTGAGATGGTAAAGAAATATCAGATTCAGAAAATTATCTTTGCAATTCCTGCGATTTCGGCTTCTGAAAAGAAAAATATTCTCGAGATCTGCAAGGAGACGGGATGTGAAATGCAGATCGTTCCGGCTGTCTATCAGCTGGTTAACGGCGAAGTAAAAGTAAGTTCGATCCGTCCGGTAGAGATCGAAGAACTTCTCGGACGGGAAAGCATCCGGATGGACCTTGCAGAGATTTCCGGATATGTAAAAGACAAAGTCGTACTTGTCACAGGAGGCGGCGGTTCCATCGGAAGCGAGCTCTGCCGGCAGATTGCGGCATACGGTGCAAAACAGCTGATTATATTTGACATTTACGAAAATAATGCCTATGATATTGAACAGGAGCTGAGAAGAAAATATCCGTCATTAAATCTGGTCGCATTGATCGGATCTGTGCGGGATACCGGATGTCTGGAAAAGGTATTCTCTACGTATCATCCACAGCTCGTTTTCCATGCGGCAGCACACAAACATGTACCGCTGATGGAGACAAGCCCGAATGAGGCAATCAAAAATAATGTATTCGGAACCTACAATACTGCAAAACTCGCTAACGAGTACGGTGTAGAAAGATTTGTCCTGATTTCGACGGACAAGGCGGTCAATCCGACCAATATCATGGGTGCCAGCAAGAGAATGTGCGAGATGGTCATTCAGATGATGTCACGCCATTCCAAAGGAACCACCTTTGCGGCAGTACGTTTCGGAAACGTACTGGGAAGCAACGGAAGCGTAATTCCGCTGTTTAAAAAGCAGATCGCAGAGGGCGGACCGGTTACCGTCACACATCCGGATATCATCCGGTACTTCATGACGATTCCGGAGGCAGTATCCCTTGTGCTGACTGCAGGTTCCTACGCAGAAGGCGGCGAGATCTTCGTTCTCGATATGGGAGAACCGGTCAAGATCCTCGACCTTGCCACCAACCTGATCAAACTTTCCGGACTGAAACCGGGAGTGGATATCGAAATTAAATTTACTGGCTTAAGACCTGGCGAAAAGCTTTACGAAGAGCTTTTAATGGCAGAGGAAGGTTTGCATAAAACAGATAACAATCTGATTTTCATCGGAGAACCGATCGATATGGATGATGATAAATTCCTGATGGAGCTTGCAGAACTGAAAGATGCATGCTACAAGGAAGTATCGGATGTCAAAGAACGGGTATCCAGAATTGTACCTACTTATCAGTATAAGAAAAAAGAAAAATAACAAAGTCGTTTTGGACTTGAAAATATCTTAACCAAATCAAATCGTCGCTTTGTCGCGTTTGAATGGGAAAGTGGTCATTATGGAATATCGTGATTCACCCGGAGAAGCGTCCGGGTGAGATGGCGAAGCATACCCTTTTTACTTTCATGGATTTGGAAGTGAAAAGAGTATGCTTTTTTCGTGCAGAATATTTCATAAAAGCGACTTCCCTCACATTTTAATGAAATGAAATACGACAAGGCCTCATTTGAAGAAAGAGGACTTCTATGTGGTATGTAGTACAGGTACGCACAGGTACCGAGGAAGAGATCATCACACAATGTGAAAAAACGATCGATCACGGGATTTTAAAGCGCTGCTTTATCCCTTACTATGAATCAATGAAGAAGTACAAAGGAGAATGGCATCTGGAGCAGAAAATTCTGTTTCCAGGATACGTTTTCATGATTACAGACGAAATGGAACAACTGTATCTTGGCCTGAAAAAAGTGATCGGCCTTACAAAGCTGATCGGGACAGGACGGGAAATCATTCCGCTAAAACAGGAGGAAGTAGACTTCCTGACCGAATTTGGAAAAGAAAAACAGGTTGTTGAGATGTCAACCGGGATCATTGAAAACGGCCGGATCCGGATCACCGACGGCCCATTGAAAGGACGCGAAGCCATGATCCGCAAAATCGACCGGCATAAGCGAAAAGCAAGCCTTGAGATCCCGATGTTCGGGAGAATCCTGGAGACCCAGGCAGGTCTGGAAATTATAGAAAAAATTGAAACATAAAAGGAAAAACAGTCTGGAAAAACTTCCGGGCTTTTTTTAGTGGAGAAAAAAAGGAGTGAGGGAAGATGAGTAAGAAGATGGAACCATTTTCATCAAAGGTATGGCTTTCCAGTCCGACCATGCACGGCCCGGAATTGGAGTATGTAAAAGAAGCATATGAAACCAACTGGATGTCAACCGTTGGGGAAAATATTAATGAAACAGAACGGCTTGCCTGTGAAAAAGTCGGCTGTAAGTATGCGGTGGCATTATCAGCCGGAACAGCAGCACTTCATATGGCAGTGAAGCTTGCAGGAGTAAAGCCGGGAGATAAGGTGTTCTGCTCAGATATGACATTCGATGCCACGGTAAATCCGGTCGTTTATGAAGGCGGTGTTCCGGTATTTATCGATACAGAGTATGATACCTGGAACATGGATCCAGTAGCTTTGGAAAAAGCATTTGAACTCTATCCGGAAGTAAAAGTTGTTGTAGTAGCACATCTTTATGGAACACCGGGAAAAATTGATGAAATCCGGGAAATTTGTGATAGACATGACGCAGTCATCATCGAAGATGCAGCAGAATCTCTTGGAGCAACCTATAAAGGTGTCCAGACCGGAACATTTGGAACGTATAACTGCATTTCCTTTAATGGAAACAAGATTATCACAGGATCATCCGGAGGAATGCTTCTGACAGATGATGAAGAAGCAGCAAAAAAAGTGCGGAAATGGTCTACTCAGTCCAGAGAAAACGCGCCGTGGTACCAGCATGAAGAACTGGGATACAACTACCGGATGAGCAACGTGATTGCAGGAGTGGTCAGAGGACAGTTCCCATATCTGGAAGAACATATCGCGCAGAAGAAAGCAATTTATGAGAGATATAAAGAAGGATTCAAAGACCTTCCGGTGAAAATGAATCCGTATGATGAAGAAAACAGTGAGCCGAACTTCTGGCTGAGTTGTATGATAATCGATCCGGAAGCTATGTGCAAGCAGGTACGGGGAGAACAGGAAGCATTGTATATCAGTGAGCCGGGAAAGAGTTGTCCGACAGAAATTCTGGAAACACTGGCATCCTATAACGCAGAAGGACGTCCGGTCTGGAAACCAATGCACATGCAGCCGATCTACCGGATGAACGGATTTGTCACAAGGGAAGGAAATGGACGGGCAAAGACCAATGCCTATATCGCAGGAGGAGCCGTAGGACAGGACGGAAGACCGCTGGATGTGGGAATGGATCTGTTCCACAGAGGCCTGTGTCTGCCGAGTGATAATAAGATGACGGTGGAAGAGCAGGAGAAAGTGATCGAGATTGTGAAGGGATGTTTTGAGTAGGTGTCTGATATGAGAAGAAGAAAAGGATTTTATGAGGCGTGCATAAAGAGACCGCTGGATTTTGTATGTGCGTTAGGCGGGATTATTGTATTAAGTCCAGTGATGTTGGCTGTATCTATAGCAATTAAATTAACTTCAGAGGGTCCGATTTTTTTCAAGCAAGAACGAGTGGGGAAAAATCAAAAAATTTTTGAGATTATTAAATTTCGGACTATGGTTGTAAATGCAGAACATATTGGAGATGGATTAAAAGTAAAAGAAGACTCAGATCCTAGAATTACTAAAATAGGGAAAATTTTACGGAGAACATCCCTTGATGAAATACCACAGTTAATTAATGTATTAAAAGGAGATATGTCACTGATCGGACCAAGACCACCTGTTACTTATCATCCATATAAAGTAGGAGAATACGATAATATAAAGAAACAGCGGTTTGATGTAAGACCAGGAATTACAGGATTAGCACAGGCTAAAATAAGAAATGGCGGATCATGGGATGAACGAATTTCTTATGACTTAAAATACGTTAAAAATATTACTTTTAAAAACGATATAAAAATTTTAAAAGAAACGGTTTCTATGGTTTTACGGAAAGATAGTTTGTACTAAGGAATGTCCGGAAAGGAGTTATATGATACAGGGAATAAAATGTTATCTGCGCCCGTTAGTTTTGGAGGATGTATCTTATTTAAATCAATGGAATTCTGATGAAAAGTTGAACCGATATTTAGGAAATGGCTTTTATCCAGTTTCTATAGATACACAAAAAGAGTGGATGAAAAATATGATTGATACAAGTAAGTTTTCCACATCAAAGCGATATATTATATGTACGCCTCAAGATGAAGCGATCGGTTTGATAGGTATCTATAATACTAACTTTATTAATCAAAACTGTGAAGTTGGTCTTTACATTGGAAATCGGAATTTTCAGGGGCAAGGCATAGGAAAAGAGGCCTATGAATTATTAGAAAACTATATAAAACAGTACATGAATATGATAAAAATAAAATTATTTGTAGTACTTGAAAATACCACGGCTGTCAAGTTTTGGGAAAAAAGAGGTTTCCATCAGACGGGTATTCTTCATAAAGAAAGATATATCAATGCAGAATTTAAAGATGTAGCAATTATGGAAAAGTATCTAAAGGAGAATCTTTCATGAACATTTTAGTATTGAGCGTGGGTACAAGAAATAAAATCATTCAGTATTTCAAAAAGGAGTTGCAGGGAAAAGGAAGAGTAATTGCAACGGATATGAGCAAACTGGCACCGGCATTATACGAAGCCGATGCCTTTTATATTGTTCCAAGAATGACGGAACCAGGATATATTGAGAAGATTTTAGAAATCTGCAGAGAAGAAAAAATTCAGGGGATATTGTCTCTGATTGATCCGGAACTTTCACTGCTGGCGGAGAATAAAGATCGATTTGTAGCAATCGGAACCTGTGTTATCGGATCTGATTATGAAATCTGCGAACGTTCCCTGAATAAATGGGAAATGTATCAATGGCTTGAAGAACATCATTATCACTGTGCAAAAAGCTATGTGGATAAGGAAGAGTTTTTCAAGGATATTGAGAAAGGACAAGTAAAGTATCCAGTATTTGTTAAACCTGTCTGTGGGAGCGCATCTATTGCAATCAGTAAAGTTTATGACCGGGAAACGATTGAGTTGCTTTTCCAGCATAATGAGGGGCTGATGATTCAGGAGTATCTGGAAGGACAGGAAATTGGAGCAGACTGCTATATCGATATGATCAGTGGAAAACTGGTTTCTGTTTTTACAAAAAAGAAACTGGTTATGAGAGCTGGAGAAACGGACAAGGCAGAGTCCTTTATTGATCCCAAACTGAATGAACTGCTCAGTTTGTTTGCAGAAGAAATGGGATACCGGGGACAGATCGATATTGATGTGTTTGAAAAAGATGGGACTTATTATATTTCAGAAGTGAATCCGAGATTTGGAGGTGGGTATCCACATGCGTATGAATGTGGGGTCAATCATATGAAACTGATCGTAAATAATCTGGAGGGAAAAGAAAATATAAAAAAGGATCCGGGTTATGATGAAGGAATTTATATGATGAAATATAGTGAAATTAAGATGAAAAAAAATGGAGGGAAGTAATAATGAGGAGTGGAGTAAGAAAGAAATGGGATAATCTAAATTGTACTGTTGAATCGATGTATCGTAAATATGAATATAGAAAGAAAGCTAAAATTCGACTGAAGAGGATGCATGGAGGATATGATTGTACCGAAGAATATAATAAAATTGTTGTTCCGTACTGGAAAAAATATGGGTTAAAACCTAATAAAATGTGGTATCAAATATTTTGGGATAGAAATCATGATAATGATCCACGATATATTCCAGACGATTTATGGTATGGAACAATTGTGCCATATTTTAGTAATACACAATTCCGTAGATTTGGGGAGGATAAGTGCATGCATGCGGTGTGGTTTCCCGATCTTAAGCGGCCAAGGACAGTAGTAATGAATATAGCAGGAGTATTTTATTCTCCGGACTATTTACCTATTTCAGAAGAAAAGGCTGTGGAATTATGCTTAATTGAAAGCGAATTTTTAGTAAAACCATCTATTGACAGTGGTGAAGGAAGGTTGATTAAATTCTTCGATAAAAAAAATATTAATAAACACGAAATCAAAAAATGCTTTTCTTCACTTGGAGCAAATTTTATTGTTCAGGAAGTTGTTAATCAAAATTCGGTGTTATGCCGTCTTAATCAGTCTTCTTTAAATACTATAAGAGTAGTCTCTTTCTTTTTTAAGGGAAAAGTACATATTCTTTCGACAATTTTGCGGGTAGGAGCCAAAGGATCGAGAGTAGACAATGTTGGAGCAGGCGGATATGCATGTGTAATTAAGACAAATGGCGAGCTTCAGAAAAAAGGGGTTAATAGAAAAGCAGAATGGGTTACTCAAACTCAAGAAGGTGTCAAATTCGATGGAATTAAAATTCCATCTTTTGAAAGAATTATAGAAGAAATTAAAAGAGTACACAAAAGGATGGCTCATTTTAAAATTATAGGATGGGACTTTTGCATTGACCAAGAAGGCGATCCTGTTTTTATTGAGTACAATTCTTGTCCAGGGTCTAATCAAATTACCTGTGGCCCGACATTTGGAGACCTAACAGAAGAAGTTTTGGAGGAAATTTTCATAAACAAAACACTAAAAAATGCACAAAATTAAAGAAAGAAGGAGAAAGTAATGAGAGTAGCAGTGGTAGGAGCAGGAAATGGAGGCTGCGCAGTGGCAGCAGATATGGCTTATAGAGGTTTAAATGTCACTTTGGTGAAGACGTCCAACGCAATGCATGATGATAATTTTGAATTTTTACAAAAAAACAATGGGAAAATGACTCTTTTAGATTTTGGGGAAAATGGAAGTATGAATCCTCAGGATTTAGAGATTGTCAAAAAAGAGGGATATATTTCCAATGTGACAAGAGATCTGTCTGTGTTATCTGACATGGATGTGATTATTATCTATATTCAGACCAATTACCATGAAGAGCTGATCAAAAGAATGGCTCCGTACATTGTAGATGGGCAAATTATTTTGATTAATCCTGGATATTTTTCGACAGCCTATGTTTTAAAGTATTGCGGAGAGAAAAAAATTTCTGTGGTAGAAGCACAGAGTTCATTTATCGATGGGCGGATTATGGAACCAGGATTTTTCAAAGTCGGATTTAGAAATGTCAGGAATCCACTTGGGGTATATCCGGCAAAAAATCTTCCAGAGGTAAAAGAAAAACTTGATCAGTTAGGTTTTCCTTTCTATTACATGAACAGCGTGGTAGGAGCAGCATTACACAATCCGAATATGATTGTTCATACTATTGGATCTGTTTTGAGTATTCCGATGATTGATGCAATGGGAAATGATTTTTGTATGTATCATCGCGCATTTACAGAACATGCATGGAATGTGCTGGAAAAACTGGATGCTGAAAAGATGGACGTATTAGAAAAAATGGGCTTCGAACGGCTCTCCTATGTAGAAGCCTGCAAGTTCAGAAACTCGCTGGACGATGACAAAGATGCAAAAGAAGTGTTTTTCTCTTATGCGGCCATGCCGACCAGAGCTAAGGGACCGGTAACTGTGAATTCACGATACATAACAGAGGATGTTCCCCAGGGACTTGTTATGCTGGAGTCTCTTGGAAAGGCGCTTGGAATTCCAACTCCGGTTGCAACGGCGTTGATAGAAATTGCAGGAGCAGCATTAGGTCAGGACTTCCGGAAAAATGGAAGAACACCGGAAAGACTGGGAGAAGAAAATATTAAGAAGATCTTAGAGGATAAGTAATGCAATGATGATTAATAAAAGATATTTATTAATGCTTAAAATGTTTTTAATACGTTCGCCGATGAAGAGAGCAAGATACCTAAAAGAACATCACATTTTTAGAAAATGTGGCGATAGAGTAATGATAACATCGAGAAAAATTCCGTTATATTCCGAACTAATTAGTATCGGAAACAATGTATGGATTGCATCAGGAGTAGAATTTGTTACGCATGATGTTACCCATTATATGCTGAACGGGTTAGGATCTCAAGAAAAGTTTCAGGAAAAAATCGGATGCATTGAAATAGGAGATAACGTTTTTGTTGGAACGGGAGTTAAAATTTTATACGATGTAAAAATAGGTAGTAACGTAATTATTGCGGCCGGTGCGATTGTAACAAAAGATATACCGGATAATTCAGTGGTAGGCGGTGTGCCAGCTAAAGTAATTGAAAATTTTGATTCGTATATGAACAATCGAAAAAAATTTCATGTTGATCATCCGGCTGACAATATGAAACAGACTATTTCAAAAGAATGCGCAGATGAAATGTGGATGAGGTTTAACAAAAAAAGAATGTAGCAAAATGGCGGGCTATAGATACAAGTTAAAAGGTAGGAGCTAAATGATGAAAAAGGAAAATCGAGAGAACTTATTGCACAAGTTTATAAGATTTAATCAAGCCGTAGAAGAAAATATATCGGATGATCTATCAGTGCTAAAAAAAGCAACACTTTTTCTGGATTTTGTTTATGAATACAGATTTCATGGAGTATATCTTTTAGACTATATTCAGTATGAATTTTATGCTAAAAAGGCAATTGACAGGAAAAAATATGTAGTTCACGGAAAGCTAATTGAAATGATGCGTACATGTAATAATCCAAAACACAGACATTATTTCGATCAAAAAAATGAATTTGATAGGATATTTGCAAAATTTCTTCACCGAGATTGGTTAGATACTAGAACTGCGACTTCCGAGGAATTTAAAAAATTTCTCTATAATAAAAATAGCTTTTTTTTAAAACAACCTGATGGAATGTTTGGAACAGGCGTTGAAAGAGTTGATGTCAGCAGCATTAAAAATATCGATGAATATTTTTTTAAAATAAAAAAAGTGAATGCCTTATGTGAAGAAACTTTAACACAATGTAAGGAAATGGAGGAGTTCAATAGTTCTTCTATTAATACTTTAAGAGTTGTATCAGTATTACAGGCAAATGGAAAAGTAAAAATCATGGGTGGCTTATTACGAATCGGAAGAAAGGGAAAAATTGCGGATAACTTCCATCATCAAGGGATATGCGCATTTATTGATCCAGTGACGGGCATAGTATGTACAACAGGTGTAGATAAAAATAATAAAAGATATGTGATTCATCCGGACTCCGAGAAAGCAATTGTCGGATTTAAAGTCCCAATTTGGAATCAGGTTGTAAAAACTGTTACAGAGGCTGCAAATGTAATACCAGATATGCGATATATAGGATGGGATGTTGTGATAACAAAAGATTATCAAGTAGCATTAGTAGAAGGAAATTCTGGAGCAGATCCTGATGCTGAACAGATTACCACAAAAGAGGGACGCTGGCCATATTACGAAGAATGTCTAAAAGAAATTCGGAATTTAAAAAAGTAAGAGATTGCCAAGCAAGAGAGGATAATATTATGATTAGCTTTGTTAATGATTATAGTGAAAATGCATGTCCAGAGATTTTAGATGCATTGAGTATTCCGTGACTTCGGAGCCACTCAATCCGTTGCATAGAGCCACCCATTCCGAATGTCGGAGCCACCCATATG
>NZ_SPHM01000067.1:0-11539 GCF_005844125.1 Pseudoflavonifractor sp. BSD2780061688st1 E11 | reverse complement strand
ATCAGGTGAGGAGTTATTTGTTTTTAAAAGCAAAAAATGCCGTATTTATGCGGCTTGTGGCGTTTCGCAAACGCCTATATCCTTTCTTCAGAGAGAGGGGGCAGAAGTTATGGTGAACCTGAATCAAACTGGAAAATTTATAGCAGAATGTAGAAAGAAAAAGCAGCTGACACAGAAGCAGCTGGGAGAGAAACTCCATGTAACGGACCGTGCTGTTTCCAAATGGGAAAACGGAAAGGCGTTTCCGGACGTCCATATTATGGAAGACCTGTGCAGGGAGCTGGATATCAGTGTGAGCGAGCTGCTGGCGGGCAAGCGGATCGAAACGGAGCAGTATCAGAAAGAGACGGAGAAACTGCTGATGACGGCGGTCGGCAGGTCTCAGCTGTATGGATTTCAGATTATCATTTACATTTTAATGTTTTCTTTTATTACAGCCTTCCAGCTACTCCTTGTCCTGAAAGGTGACGGCGAGTGGCTGCCGCCGACGAGGGAGATGATTTTATGCGGGCTGGTCTGTGTGGGCACGTTTGCCTGTGCGGTCTATCTGGACAAGAAGATTCCGGAGAGAATGTTTCGGATGTCCAGTCCGGTTATACAGGGGATTGTGGGAGGCGTTTATTTTCTTTTGTTAACGCTGTTTGATTATCAGAATTACGGGGGATTAGAGGGAATGGAATCAGGGGAACAGATTTTTCTCATTCTCTTTTTCATTGTGGGATTCGTTTTTACAGTGTTTTTTTGGGCCGCAGCTGGATCTGAAAGAAAAGATAAATAAGGATTCTGCACTTTTCCGAGAAAACACTTTAAAGTGATGAAATCATGCACAAATTGCAAGGATGAAGAGAAAATATTTTATTCATGTTTGACGAAAAAACAGAATGCACTCGGTTTTTCTATTGACAATCTGTTTAAAAGAGCTATAATAAAACAAAATTAAAAAGCCAATGCGAAGAACAGGACAGGACTTCCTGTGTACCAATGCTTTCAGAGAGTTTCCGGCTGGTGTGAGGAAACAGCATGACGAGGAAGCCATCCCCTGCAAGCAGTCGGGGTGAAAAGTGAGTGAGTAGCCCGGACCGGAGTTCCACCGTTAGAGGGAAAGCTGTTAATCCGTACGATTAGTCCGGACGACAGTACAGAGTGACCGGACGTTGTCCGGTAAGCAGAAGTGGTAACGCGGAGAAGAGAAGTTTCGTCTTCTGACAGAGCAATCTGTCAGAGGGCGTTTTTTTATTTTAATTAAAACTTTGTTCTTTACCGCTGCGCTTGATTCGCAGGTCGGAACCCTCCAAAAGGGAAGGAACCGGTCGTTTGGCCTGATAGAAAAGGAGAGTGGAAAATCATGAACTCACTGGTAATTGTTTTAGCGGCGGCGGTCTGTCTGATTGCGGCATATGCGCTGTACGGACGCTGGCTTGCCAGGAAATGGGGAATCGACCCGAAGGCGAAGACGCCGGCAGTTCTGCATAATGACGGGCAGGACTATGTTCCGACAGATGGGTGGACCGTCTTTGCCCATCAGTTTTCTTCCATCGCAGGTGCAGGACCTGTAACCGGGGCCATTCAGGCTGCAGCATTTGGGTGGCTTCCGGTGCTGCTCTGGATTCTCATCGGAGGAATCTTCTTTGGAGCTGTCACGGACTTTGGTGCGCTTTATGCGAGCGTAAAAAATGATGGAAAATCCATGGGGCTGCTGATTGAGAAGTATATTGGAAAGACGGGACGGAAGCTGTTTCTTGGATTCTGCTGGCTGTTCTGTCTGATCGTGATCGCGGCATTTGCGGACATGGTAGCGGATACATTCAATGCCTATGTTGTGACGGACGGAGTGAGGACACTTTCTGAGAATGCCACTGTAAACGGAGCGGCGGGAAGTATTTCTCTGTTTTTCATCCTGTTTGCGGTGATCTTTGGAGTGAGCCAGCATAAGCTGAAACTGACCGGATGGAAAGAAGTGGTCTTTGGACTGGTCTGCACAGTGCTTGCATTTGTATTTGGAATGAATTTCCCGGTAATTCTTGGGAAAGAAATGTGGGTATATATCGCATTCCTTTACATCTTTCTGGCGGCAGTGCTTCCGATGTGGTTTGTCATGCAGCCAAGAGACTACATGTCCACCTTTATGTTTATCGGAATGATCGCCGGAGCGGTGCTGGGTCTGTTGTTTGCTCATCCGTCCATGAATCTTCCGGCATTTACCGGGTTTCAGAATGAGAATCTCGGAACGCTGTTCCCGATTCTGTTTGTAACGGTTGCCTGCGGTGCAGTATCCGGATTTCACAGCCTGGTTTCTTCCGGTACCTCATCCAAGACGGTTTCCAATGAGAAGGATATGCTGAAAGTCGGATACGGGGCAATGGTCCTGGAAAGTCTGCTGGCAGTTATCGCTCTTTGTGTTGCCGGTGCGGCGGCAGGAGCAGACGGGACAGCAGCGGCCGGCACGCCGTTCCAGATTTTTTCCTCAGGAGTGGCCGGATTCCTTGAGATGTTCGGCATTCCGGTCTATGTGGCGCAGAGTTTCATGACTATGTGTGTATCAGCGCTTGCGTTTACAACGCTGGATTCTGTTGCGCGGATCGGACGGATGTCGTTCCAGGAGCTGTTCAGTGTGGATGATATGGAGCATGCGGAGGGCTGGAGAAAGGTACTCTGCAATAAATATTTCGCAACGGTGATTACCCTGGTATTTGGCTATATTCTGACTCAGGTCGGCTATTCGAATATCTGGCCGTTGTTTGGAAGCGCCAATCAGCTGCTGAGCGCTCTCGTACTGATTACACTGTGTGTATTTCTGAAAGTGACAGGTCGAGAACTCAGGACACTGGTACCTCCATTTGTGATTATGCTGGTTGTCACATTTACCGCCCTTGTGCAGAGATTCATCTCGCTGGTCAAGGCATTTTCTGACGGAAAAGGCGTATTTATGGTCGAGGGACTACAGCTGATCGTTGCGGTTCTCCTGATGATCCTTGGCGTGACCATCGTTGTAACTTCGGGAAAGGAACTGCTCAGAAAGAGAGCATCAAAATCATCGGCCGTATCGGCTTAAATCCAGAAAAAAGGTCGGAATCATCAATGAAAGAGGATGCCGATCTTTTTTTCTGGAAAGAAACAGAAAGAACGCCGCTTTATTCGTCTGAAATGTGATATACTGGACAGAATGAGGAGTTCATAACATTTTGTGATAAGGAGAGGAAGAATATGAAAAGGAAAAAGCTTCCGTTTGGCTATGATGATCCTTCCTGTCCGGAAAGGACTTTGGGGGCGACGGACCGGTACCTGACAAGGAACGGCAGGCCGTGGATTCCTGTAATGGGAGAGTTTCATTTTTCCAGGTTCCGAAGCGAATTCTGGGAAGAAGAAATTGAAAAAATGAAAGCTGGAGAAGTACAGATTCTGGCTACATATGTGTTTTGGATTCACCATGAGGAAAAGGAAGGAGAATGGAATTTTGAAGGGCAAAGGAACCTTCGGGAATTTCTGGAAATCTGCCGGAAGTGTGAAATGCCGGTGTTTCTGCGGATTGGTCCATGGAGTCATGGCGAGTGCAGGAATGGAGGATTCCCGGACTGGCTGATTCAGAAAGAGGGAATCGAAGTGCGGACAGATCAGCCGCTTTACCTGTCTTATGTGAAGCGGTTTTTCGAGAAAATTTACGGGCAGACGGACGGTTTTCTCTGGAAACAGGGAGGGCCGGTGCTTGGTATTCAGGTGGAAAATGAATACGGACACTGTGGAGGTCTGACCGGAGAGGCTGGAGTCCGGCATATGAAGACGATCAAACAGCTGGCAAAAGAAGCCGGGTTCCGTGTGCCGTATTATACGGCTACAGGATGGGGCGGAGCGATTGTCCCGGAAGGGGAGATGCTTCCTGTCCTGGGAGGATACTGCGATGCACCATGGGAACAGCACATACATGAGATGCCGTTGAATGCGAATTATCTGTTTTCTCACAATAAGGATGATGGAAGTATTGGCAGTGACCTGCAGAAGGAGCGGGAACAGGAATTTACTTATGACACGGAGAAATATCCATATTTTACAGCAGAGCTGGGCGGAGGCGTGCAGGTAACGATGCACCGGCGTCCTGTGGTGGACAAAAAAGACACATGTGCAATGGTAATCTGCAAGCTTGGAAGCGGAGCCAGTCTTCTGGGATATTATATGTACCATGGAGGGACAAATCCAAAGGGAAGGTACAGTACGCTTCAGGAGTCAAAAGATACTGGTTATTTAAATGATCTCCCGGTATATTCCTATGATTTCCAGGCACCGGTCGGAGAGTATGGAAGGATTCATGATGTGTTTTATCACCTTCGGCCGTATCATCTGATGCTGAAAGAGTTCGGAAGCATGATGGCGGAAACAGAGTTCATTCTGCCGGAGTGGAGTGCCGGACGTCCTGAGGATCTGACAAGTGTCCGCGCTGCGCTGCGCCATGATGAGAAAACAGGATCCGGTTTTCTGTTCTGGAACCAGTATCAGAGACATGCTGTCCTGGAAGAACATCCGGGAGAAAAAATCGTAGTGGAGACAGAAGGAAAGAAAATTTCATTCCCGGCAATGGATCTGGAGAATGGAACATATGGATGCTGTCCTTATCATCTGTCATGGGGCAGTCTGCTTGTCGAGACTTCCAATGCACAGCTTCTTTGTACGTTGGGAGAGAGGCTGGTATTCTTTGCAGATGATGTAAGCAAGGTTCGGCATCAGATACGGGGAGATGAGTCGAAAATCATAACGTTGTCCCGGGAGCAGGCGGAACATGCCTGGAAAATAAACGGGAAATTGTATCTGGCGGAAGGTTGTATCTGCCGGGCGGGAGACAAGTACGATCTGCTCACATACAGTCCGGATGGACAGATCTGCTGTCTGCCGTCGGAAGAAAAAATATCGTATCGATGTGAAGAAAAGCATTCGGGAGCAGAAATCAGCAGGATAACAGAAGGACAGAACTATACGGAGTATGAAATGAACATTCAATATCCGGATAAAGACTTTCCGGAAAACTACTGGCTTATTATAGGATTTGACGGAGACAGGGCCGAACTCTGGATGGACGGAGAACTGTGCGGTGACTGGTTTTATACAGGGAATGACTGGCAGATCGGACTGAAATATTTTGACTGGCCAAAGCAGATGACGATTCGGATTTATCCGGTGAGAGAGCATGTGTATGTCGAAAAGAAACCGGAGCAAAGATGCGGGATACGAAAGATCCATGTGCAGACCGAGTACCGGATTTCTCTTGGAACTCTGGAATAGAGAAAAAGTTTATATAATTCCCTGGAGACTGCCGCATCAAACCAGGACCGCGCATTTATGGCGGCAGAAGTAAGTAGGAAAATGAACTTGACAGGAAAAAGAAAGGCTAAATGATGGAATTGATAAGAAGACCAAGAAGATTAAGAAGATCTTCGGCTGTCCGTGAACTGGTTCATGAGACAGATGTTAGAGTGACAGATTTGATTTACCCGGTATTTGTTGTGGAAGGAGAAAAGGTGAAGGAGCCGGTTCCATCCATGCCGGGAATTTACCGTTATTCAGTGGATATGCTGAAAATTCATTTGAAAGAAGTGTGGGAAACCGGAATACGTTCGGTGATCTTTTTCGGCGTGCCGGATCACAAGGATGCATGCGGCAGCGGCGCATGGGATGAACATGGGGCGGTTCAGAGCGCACTTCGCATGGCAAAGGAATGTTTCCCGGATCTGATCTGTATTGCAGACATTTGCCTGTGCGAGTATACGGATCACGGCCATTGCGGGATTGTGCGGGATGGAAAAATCCTCAATGACGAGACACTTGCATATTTATCAAAAGCGGCAGTATCCTGTGCAGGAGCAGGGGCGGATATCGTAGCGCCGTCTGACATGATGGACGGCCGGATCGGACATATGCGCCGCTCACTGGATGAGGCAGGATATGAGGATACGCTCATCATGGCTTACTCTGTAAAGTATGCGTCGGCTTTTTACGGACCGTTTCGGGAGGCGGCGGATTCTGCGCCGGCATTTGGGGACAGAAAGACATATCAGATGGACTGGAGGAATAAAAAAGAGGCCATTGTGGAGACACAGCTGGATATCGAAGAAGGGGCCGATATCATCATGGTGAAACCGGCGATGGCCTATCTGGATATCGTAAAAACAGTCAGTGACAGATTTGAATTTCCGATATGCACCTACAGTGTCAGCGGAGAGTATTCCATGATAAAGGCGGCGGCCCTGAATGGCTGGGTTGATGAAAAAGCAGTAGTGATGGAAAGCCTGACAGCCATGAAACGTGCCGGTGCGGGAATGTTAATTACCTACTATGCACCTCAGGCGGCGAGATGGATCAGGGAGGGGTAATCCCGACGCTGGCCGGACAAACAGGATCAGGCTGTGGACGTTAGCAGATCGGTGAGAGTGTGCGCTTGACATGGCGGCAGGAAGGTGCTATAACTCGATTTAGGTATATGTTGTCGTACAAAAAAAGGAAAATGCAGGAGGAATGAAGATGTTAGATGCAAAAGTAGCAGAATTGCTGAACACTCAGATTAATAAGGAGTTTTATTCCGCTTATTTATATCTGGATTTTGCAAATTATTATACAGAAGAGGGACTGGACGGCTTTGCCAACTGGTACAATATTCAGGCTCAGGAGGAGCGCGACCATGCGATGCTGATTCTGAAATATTTACAGAATAATGGATGCAAGGTGACTCTGGAGGCCATTGACAAGCCGGATCAGAAATACGAGTCATTTGCAGATCCGCTTCGGGCAGGATATGAGCATGAACAGTATGTAACAGGACTGATTCACAATGTTTACGATGCGGCAAATCAGGTAAAAGACTTCCGTACGATGCAGTTCCTTGACTGGTTTGTAAAAGAACAGGGAGAAGAAGAGACCAATGCGGAAAATCTGATCAAGAAGTATGAATTGTTCGGATCCGATCCGAGAGCCCTTTACATGTTGGACGGAGAACTTGGTGCCCGCGTATATACAGCACCGTCTCTCGTCTTATAGAATTTTATCCTGGATGAAAAAAGCCTGCGCAGAATGGCTGTTCTGTGCAGGCTTTTTTTCTTGATTGCGGAAGCTCGTTGTGCTACAGTAAAACTATCTATATTGGCGGCATTCTGACTGCCGTTTCTGTCTTCTTTTATCAGAGAAGAAGATCTCTTTTGCCGAAAGGCATTCTCATTTTCGGAAACTCCACATCGGAGTCATAAAACCCGCAAATGAACGAAATGACAACTGAAAAAAGAAAAGGAGGAACATGGTTATGGCAACGATTTTAAAGACGTATTTTCCAACCATACGCACGCGCAAAGAAGTATTAGAGGAGATTTCCGAAAGCGAAAAACTCTCTGAGATGTTCCGGCAGTGGAACGAAGGGCAGCAGGAAGAATTTCTGGATGTCTGTACAGGAAACCGGGGGCTTCGGATTCTCTATGATTCCTTTTTTAAAGAGATTCTGAATCCCGAGACAGCCCCGGAGCGGCTGGAGGATTTTCTATCACTTGTGCTGAAAAAGAAAGTAAAGATTTTAAAAGTACTTCCCAATGATACGGTGCGGATTGCTGACGAACATTCTCTTGTGATTATGGATATTGTAGTGGAGCTGGAAGATCAAAGTATCGCAAACGTGGAGGTACAGAAACTCGGCTATCTGTTTTCAGGTCAGAGAAGTGCCTGCTACTCAGCAGATCTGCTCCTCAGGCAGTATAAGAGAGTGAAAGGAGAACGAGGAAAATCTTTCAGTTACAAAAATATGAAAAAGGTGTACACGATCGTTCTCTACGAGAAAAGTCCAAAAGAATTTAAAGAATATCCGGATGATTATATTCATAAATTTTCCCAGAAATCAGATACAGGAATCAAGCTGGAATTATTGCAGGAATATGTATACATTCCGCTTGACGTATTTCAGAATGTTGTGCAAAATAAAGGTATAGGAAACAGACTGGAGGCATGGCTTGAGTTTTTCAGTACAGATGAACCGAGGAGGATTGCAGAACTTTTGAAGGAATATCCGGAGTTCAAACAGATGTATCAGGAGATCTACGAACTGTGCCAGAATGTAGAGAAGGTGATGGAGATGTTCTCAAAAGAATTGTTGCAGCTGGATCGGAACACGGTACAGTATATGATTGATGAGATGCAGGAAGAAATTGACGGACTTAAAGGAGATCTGCAGAAAAAAGAGAATGTGCTGCAGGAAAAGGAAACTGTGTTGCGAGAGAAAGAAACTGTGCTACAGGAAAAAGACAGCAGACTGCGGGAGACAGAAGCATCCTTAAAAGAAAAAGAAGAAGAAAATGCAAGGCTCCAGAATCAGATTCGGGAATTGATGGAGAAGCTGGAGAAATAGAAGTGAGATAGCAGCAACGCTGTCTGGAATACAAAAGCGCCTGTATGGGCGCTTTTGTGTATGCAAAGTAAGAAACGATATTTCAAGGGAGGGAAAAGCTGATGGAGAACTGGAAATCAATCTGGAAGCGGGAAGAAGATCTTGCGCACATTCATGGGTGGGATTTTTCGCATATTGATGGGCGGTACGAGGAAGAGAAGGATCTTCCCTGGAATTACAGGGAGATTGTAAATCAGTATCTTACCGGGGATGCAGAACTTCTGGATTATGACACCGGCGGGGGAGAATTTCTGCTCTCGCTTGGACATCCGTGGCAGAAGACATCCGCAACGGAGGAATACCCTCCGAATGTGGAACTGTGCCGGGAAACATTGCTGCCTTTGGGAATTCATTTTAAAGAGTGTCAGGATCCGGCGAAAATCCCTTATCCGGATGAGAGCTTTGATTTGATTATCAACCGTCACGGCGACTTTGATGCACCGGAACTTTACCGGCTTTTAAAGAGCGGAGGCGTTTTTATTACAGAACAGGTAGGCGGTGACAATGACCGGGATCTGGTAGAGCAGGTACTTCCGGGGACGCCGAAACCGTTTCCGCATTTGAACCTGAAAGAGCAGAGAAAGGATTTTGAGGATGCAGGATTCCAGATTCTTCGGGCAGAAGAGGCATACCGTCCGATTGTGTTCTATGACGTAGGCGCGTTTGTATGGTTTGCGCATGTGATAGAATGGGAATTCCCGGGCTTTTCGGTTGAAAAATGCATGGGAAATCTTCTTGAAATGCAGAATAATCTGGAACGGGACGGAAAAATAGAAGGTACCATTCACCGGTATCTGATCGTTGCAGGAAAGTTGTAATCGTGTTGGAAGAAGCAACGAATGGAAGGAGGAAAGAAACGTGATTTTATATTTTTCGGGAACAGGAAACAGTGAGTATGTGGCAAAGAGAATTGGAAAGGCTGTCGGGGATGAAGTACTGGATTTGTTTTCCAGACTGAAAAACAGAGACAGCAGAGAGGTATATTCGGACAGGCCCTGGGTGATTGTATCGCCTACTTATGCGTGGAGAATCCCGCGGATTCTGGAAGCATGGATAAAGAGAACAGAACTTTCAGGAAATAAGAAGATCTATTTTGTTATGACGTGCGGATTAAATGCAGGAAATGCCGGGAAATATCTGCAGGAGCTTTGCGCGGGAAAACAGATGCAGTATCTGGGGTGTATGCAAATCGTGATGCCGGAAAATTATATAGCCTTGTTTCAGACACCGCACAAAGAGGAGGCGGTGAAAATTATCCGCCGTGCGGAGAAAAGGATTGATGAGGCGGTTTCGCGGATTCAGAAAAAGCTTCCGTTTCCTCCGGCTAAAATCACTCCGGTGGACAGACTGAGCAGCGGTCCGGTCAATCAGGTGTTTTATCCACTGTTTGTACATGCTAAAAAGTTTTATGTAACGGGAGACTGCATTTCCTGTGAAAAATGTGCAAAAGTCTGTCCGATGAATAATATCCGGTTCCATCATGGGCGTCCGGTATGGGGAGATCAATGTACGCACTGCATGGCCTGCATCTGCAAATGTCCGGCGGAAGCGATTGAATATGGGAAACACAGCAAGGGACTTCCGCGTTATACGTTCCCGAAAGAACAGTTTCCTTTATAGGAGGATGAATGGATGCGGATTTATGTAGATGCGGATGCCTGCCCTGTAGTCAGGATAGTGGAAGAGACCGCAAAGAAATACAGTGTGTCTGTGACGTTGCTTTGCGATACGAATCATGTATTGAAGTCAGAGTATAGTGAAGTGAAGGTGATTGGTTCCGGAGCGGATGCTGTGGATTTTGCACTGATCGGATTGTGCAAAAAAGGGGATCTGGTGGTGACGCAGGACTATGGAGTGGCGGCAATGGCTCTTGGAAAAGGGGCTTTTTGCATCCATCAGTCCGGCAGGTGGTACACGAATGATAATATTGACCAGATGTTGATGGAACGGCATCTTGCCGGAAAAGCAAGAAGAGCTTCCAAAAAGAATCACCTGAAGGGGCCGAAGAAAAGAACGGCAGAGGATGATGAACGGTTTGTGAAGTCTCTGGAAGAGCTGATACAAAAAGCGTCCGTAGAACATGAGAGAGAAACAGGAAAATTGGAATAAAGGAGAGGAAACGATGAAGAAGATAGCAGTAGTATTTCCAGGAGTCGGATATCATGCGGACAAGCCGCTTTTATATTACAGCAGAAAGATTGTCGGACGGTACGGATATGAGATTGTCTGCGCAGATTACGGGAAACTTCCGTCGGGCATCAAGGGAGACGCAAAGAAAATGTATGCTGCCTACGAACAGGCGCTTGAAAAGATAACCGGACAGCTTTCCGGAATCGACTTTGGTTCTTATGATAAAGTACTGTTTTTGTCCAAGAGTATCGGGACCGCTTTGGCGGCGTCCTATGATGCCATAAACCGGATCGGAGCCGGACATGTCTATTATACCCCGGTGGAGGCGTCATTTCAGGCCATCGGGACGGAAGGAATTGTTTTTCACGGAACCGGAGATGACTGGGCGAAGACGGAAGTCATTGTCAGTGAATGTGAGAAAAGAAAGATTCCTCTTTATCTGACGGAGCACGCCAATCATTCCATGGAGACCGGGGAAACGCTACGGGATCTGGAGATTATGAGAGAGATCATGGAAAAGACGGAAGACTATATTCGTGAATTTTCCGAGAAGGTTGAATAAATGATTTTTTCAAAAAGTGCTATGATCAATTCGATCGAAACAGGAAATTTTAATCGAATTTAAACTGATAATAATTATTTGAAGAGAGTGATGTCTATATGAATAAAGATGATGGGAAAAGGAAAATATCGCAAGAAGATATAATGAAAATTTTAGATGCTTGCTATGATAAATGTTTAAATGGTATTCCTAAAGTCAGCCCTAATGTGGAAGATATGGCAGAGGAATATTTAAACAAATATGAAACTAAGGAACTTGCTTGTGAAGCAATGCTAAGAAACCAAATCACAAAATGTGCTACATCGGGCTTTATCACTGGATTTGGTGGAGTTATTACAATGCCGGTAACACTTCCTGCAAATGTTACTAGTGTACTGACCTGCTGATTTTTAGCAATACTGCCACCTCATTAAGAGGCAGTAGTAAATGTGGGATACAGCGAA
>NZ_SPHM01000066.1:0-13446 GCF_005844125.1 Pseudoflavonifractor sp. BSD2780061688st1 E11 | reverse complement strand
CCCGATTTGATGTAAGGCCAGTATATACCCTCAGTGAGAAAATAACAAGAGAAAAAATGGGCGGAATTCTGATATAATGAGAGCAGGATCAAAAGCAGAAGGAGGCAAGATACATGGGAAACAAAAGCTTTGACAAGGTAGAAAAGAATTTGAAGGAGAGAGGATATCAGGTACGGTGCTTTGACACGGCGCAGGAGGCAGCCCGGTATCTGGATGAGCAGATTGATGACCGGACAGTTGGCATCGGGGGATCCGTGACAATGGATCAGATAGGAATTTATCCGATGCTGGAAAAACACAATACAGTGTACTGGCATCTGCGGATGCCGGAGGGTATGACTGATGCGGAAGTGCGTGCAAAAGAAAATGCTGCGGAAATCTACCTCTCTTCGGTGAACGGACTTGCCGAGACAGGCGAGATGATCAACATTGACGGACGATGCAACCGGGTGGCGTCCATTTTCTACGGTCACGAAAAGGTGTATCTGGTGATCGGAGAAAACAAGCTGGAGAAAGACTATGACAGCGCGCTGTACCGGGCACGGAATGTGGCGGCTCCGCGCAATGCAAGAAGAGTCGGAGCAAAAACTCCTTGTGCGGTAAACATGGACCGCTGTTATGACTGCAGCAGTCCGGAGCGGATCTGTCGGGGGCTGTCTGTTTTGTGGGGAAAACCGATAGGAAGCGAGTTTGAAATCCTGCTGATTCATGAGGAACTGGGCTATTAATGTCCGGGAACAGGCGTATTGTTAGAGTCAGCCTTGCGATTTTCACCTTGCTACGGTTGAAAATAAGATGCTTGAGTTCAGAGCCGTAGTTCATTCGTGGTGAATACGGTTATGAGCAAGTTTGTTGGTGATACAGCGGTAGTTTTATCGGTCGAATACGGCTATGAGAAAACTTTTTGAAAATACAGCGGTAGTTTTAAACGGTCTGGTACGGTTAAAAGTGTGTATTCAGAATAAGATAACCGTATTCAAATCGGAAGAAATACCTCTGAAAAAGAGCAATCGCTATTTTTAACCGTATTTTGATTCAAATCCGTACGGTTAAGACAGAGCATTTATAAAAAAGAACCGTAATTGCTGCAGGCAGCTTCAGTTGCAATGAAAATAACTTGATAAAAAGAGAGGAAAAAGCGATGATGACAAATAAGGAGATCCTTCGGACTGCCATGGAACAGTCTGCCGTTGACGCAAACTGTCAGCCGGAGGATTTTATGAAAACGGAACCGGTTATTGTAACATCCAGGAAGAATCCGGATGCGCGCAGATATCTGAAACTGCCGCTTGCGTGCAACCTGATCTCTTATGGAAACAATATTGTGGCATCCATTGATAGAAGATATGAGGAAATTGTCCGGAATTATATTCAGAAATATCCGGTGGAGCACTGTTTTGAGACGCCGAATCTACATGTGCTGAATGAAGCATTTGCAAAGCACGATATGATGGTGTGCTTTATGGCTGAGTATTTTCTGCCGGATGTGAATGCCCTTACAAAGGGAGACTGTGGATATGAGATGCGGTTGCTGGAAAACAGCGATTTTCACGAGCTTTATCGGCCGGAGTGGCAAAATGCGCTTTCTGAGGGCAGAAAAGAACTGGATGTGCTTGGGGTCGGAGCGTATGACAATGACGGCCGCCTGATCGGGCTGGCAGCGTGTTCAGCGGACTGCGACAGTATGTGGCAGATTGGAATTGACGTACTGCCACAATACCGCCGTCAGGGAATTGCGTCGGCACTCACCGGCACCCTTGCACTGGAAATACTGGAACGTGGGAAAGTGCCGTTTTACTGCTGTGCATGGTCCAATATCCGGTCTGCCAGAAATGCGATACGAAGCGGATTCAGGCCGGCGTGGGCCGAACTGACCGTGAAACCAAAAGAGTTTGTAGAGCGGATGAATCGATAATATTCCTGAAGTCCAATTAAATCATGGCCAGGCTGTAGATTTTTTATCGAAACAGATGTATAATGAAAAAAAGGAAAGAAGGGATGAATATGAAGCGGTTTGCAATGTTATCCGAGCGTTTGCAGGAGTCCATATCATTTGGATATTTTATGGCAGTCTGGCTGATGAGTGCTGTCATCCTGATGTTGCTGAACTATCTGACGGTGAACAGCAGAATTCTTGAATTTCTGATTAAGTCCACCTGGGGTGTCTTTTTATTCCTTGTTCCGGTATGTCCGCAGAATCTGGTATTCCGTTACGGAAGAGAAAACTGCCGTTTGTTTATCCGTGTTCTGGCTGTGATGATGATCGGGCTTTATGGGATAGCATTCTTTAGCGTATAAAAGAAACAACTTTCAGATATCCATAAAATGAAAAAATGCCGTTGCTGTGTGATGCACAGTGACGGCAGTTTTGTTTAACAGGAAACTCAAACACTACTAAAATTTAGTAGTTATTTTAAAATATATTTCTTGATTTTAGGGATAAAAGAGATATACTTATATCAAAGGACGACATTTAAACGACATATAAAAGGAAAATCCGGAGGTGTGATATGGAATTTGCCATACAGAAGACAGTATCCGCAGAAGAAGTAAAGGTGATACGGCAGAGACTGCATTTGAAGCAAAAAGAACTGGCAGATCTGATGAATGTATCGGTTAAGACAGTGGAACATTGGGAAAGCAGCCGGGGGACGGTAAAGGGTGCGGCGGCTGCCCTGCTGGGAATTCTCTGGGACAGGATGTGGCTGGCAGAAGAACTGGAAATACCGGAAAAAACATTTCCACTTCGTCTCAGATACATGTATCATGACCGCCTTTGCACAGTGATTGATGTGGAGGAACGACAGAAAAGAATAAAAATAAAAAATTTTGTGCAGGATCCGGTTTTCTGTGCGTTTGGAAGAAATGAAAATCCGGACTACAAAGATTATGAGGAATTTTTAGAATCCCGCTGTTTCCCCAGGACACGGGATAAAATGAAAATCATGCTGGAAGAGCTGAATCTTCCATTTTATGATCCGTTCCTGATTGTTCAGAAAACAGAAGGGCGGATGGCAGAGGATGATTTTTGGATTCAGATTGAGGAGTAAAGATTATGGTTAGACTGTTAGAAAAAGATTTGAGAAATTCCCCGATACAATCATCCAAGGGAAATCAGTTGAAATGGGAAGAGGATGGTACCTGGTATAAAGCGGACCATATCGGATATGAAGGACTGGCGGAATATATGGTTTCATCTCTTCTGAAGTATTCTGATATGGATGAAAATGAGTATATTATGTATCAGACAGAAAAGATTGAATATAAAAGCAGCACCTACTGCGGATGCAAAAGCAGAAATTTCCTGCCGAAAGGATATCAGCTGATCACATTGGAGCGGCTGTTTGGAAGTTTTTATGGAGGAAGCTTGTATCGAAATATATTCAAGATACAGGGAGTCAAAGAACGAGCACTTTTCCTGACAGAACAGGTGGAAAAGATGACTGGCTTAAAGGAATTTGGAAGATATCTGTGCAGAATGTTGACAGTAGATGCGCTGTTTCTGAATGAAGACAGACATATGCATAATATCGCGGTACTATATGATCCGGTCGGAGTTTATCACTATTGTCCGATCTTTGATCATGGATCGGCCCTGTTATCTGATCTGACAGTAGATTATCCAATTGGAGAAGATAGTGTGGAGCTGATTCCGAAGGCACAGGCAAAAACAATAAGCTCAAGCTTTGAGGAACAGCTGGATGCAGTAGAAGAACTATATGGACAAACGGTATCTTTTTCATTCGACGACCGTGTGATCACCCGGTTTCTGGATGAAGAATCATACTATCCGGCGGAGATCAAAAAAAGAGTACGAAACATTCTTCTGCAGCAACGGAGGAAATATGAGTATTTATTCAAGTAGTATGATTAGTAGATATAGTGTATTTCAAAACCCATAAACAGCGAAAACCCGTCAGTCTTTCAACTGACGGGTTTCGCTGTTTATAAGTTATCTAAAGGAATGAGAGTAAAGTGGCACTTGGAGGTATCTCTCCGAAGTGCTTACTTTATGAGGGGGGAGATAGTGATTTGTTTATCAACTATCTGAGTCCTAGTATAACCAGAAAATGTGTCTAAAATGTGTTGATTCTATAAAAGAAATGCAAAAATTATTAAGAAAAACAGAAGCCGGGGTACTGGAAAAGTCCCGGCTTCTGCAGTTTCGTGCGCTGGGAGGCGCACATTTTTAAGGGATTTACCCTGTATGTTTTACATCATTTCTTCGGTTTCCAGACCTTCAAACTGCATCTTGTAATAGTGTGCGTAGATGCCGTTTCGTTTCAGAAGATTCTGGTGGGAACCGCGTTCAGCGATACCGTTTTCCGTGATGACGATAATCTCGTCGGCGTTCCGGATCGTGGAGAGCCGGTGTGCGATTGTGATGGTGGTACGGTTCTTGGCCAGAGCCTCAAGACTCTTCTGAATATGGCGTTCGCTTTCGTTGTCCAGTGCGCTGGTCGCTTCGTCGAGGATCAGGATCGGCGGGTTCTTCAGGAAGACACGCGCGATGGAGATCCGCTGCTTCTGTCCGCCGGAGAGCCTTGTTCCACGTTCGCCCACATAGGTGTCATAGCCGTCAGGCAGAGACATGACGAAGTCATGGATATTAGCGCGTTTGGCAGCGTCCACGATTTCATCCATGGAAGCGCCCGGTTTTCCGTAAGCAATGTTTTCCTTGATGGTTCCGCAGAACAGATAGACATCCTGCTGGACGATTCCGATATTATTCCGCAGGGATTTTAATGTCAGCCCGCGGACATCTTTGCCGTCGATGGTGATGCGTCCGCCTGTGACATCATAAAAGCGCGGCAGCAGGTTGCAGATTGTCGTCTTTCCGCCGCCGGACGGGCCGACCAGTGCGATGGAGCGGCCGGCCGGGATCTGGAAGGACACATTCTGGAGAACCGGTGTATCATCGTCATCATAACAGAAAGATACATCCTCGTAGGAGACAAGGCCTTTCACATCGGTCAGGTCTTTTGCGTCCGGCTTGTCCTGAATGGACGGCTCTGTATCCATGACATCGAGGAAACGCCGGAATCCGGAGAATCCCTTCTGAATCATCTCTGCCAGCTCCACAAGGATCTGGATCGGGCTGATGAAGATTCCGATATACAGCGCGTACATGGCAAGATCCGCCGGATCCATCTGTCCGTGTGCGATGAGATATCCGCCGAATACCAGTGTGACAAGATACATCATGCCCTGGAAGAACAGATTCCATCCCATGAACCCGCCCATGCAGTTATAGTTGGCGTCCTTGGAAAGCAGGAATGCATGGTTGCTCTTTGAGAATTTTTTCTTTTCAATTTCTTCGTTTGCAAAGGACTGCACAACACGGATTCCGCCGAGGGTATCCTGCAGGCTTGCATTGACATCACCGATCTTGCGGCGGTTCTCCATAAAGGTTTCCTGCATACGTTTGTTCTGCTTCATGGAGAAGAAGAACATGATCACAACGATGACTGCCAGAGGAATGGCGAGCCGCCAGTTGATCAGGAATAAAAAGATAAAGGAACCGATGATCTTGATCAGTGAAATGAACAGGTTTTCCGGTCCGTGGTGGGCGAACTCGGCAATATCAAACAGGTCGGATACGAGTTTGCTCATCATCTGGCCGGAATTGTGGCTGTTATAATAGGAAAAAGAAAGCGTCTCGTAGTGCTCAAACAGCTGCTGGCGCATATCCCGTTCCATATTGGCACCCATCATATGTCCCTGGTAGCTGACGTAGTACTTGCAGAGACTCTGGATGGTGTACATGACGAAAAGTCCGATACCGATCGGCAGAAGCATCTTCAGGATGGTGCTGCTGTCTCTGGTGAACAGAGAGTTTGTAGCGGTCCTTAGAATCTGCGGGTAGACAAGATCGATCAGACTGATGACAGCCGCGCAGAGCAGATCCAGAAAAAAGACCGTCCGGTAAGGTTTATAATAGTGAATAAAACGTTTTAGTGTATCCATAGACTAACCTCTCTTTCATTTTAAAATTTCCCCTCCTAATAATTTACCATACTTGATTGGACCCTGCAATGAATAAAAACGGACATATTCATCAACAATTAAGAATTTATGCTTTGGCTCTTAAAAAATTTCTGGTATTCTAATAAGTAGAAAAAAGAGCGGGGATTCTGCGTGCGAAAACAAGGGGGGAGGCCCGCTTTCTATTTCAGGAATAATAGAGAGGTGAGAGACGATGTATACCGTTTTAGTATGTGATGATGATAAGGAAATTGTAGAAGCGATTGAGATTTATCTGTCTCAGGAAGGATACCGGATACTGAAAGCGTATGACGGGGAGCAGGCACTGAAAGTTCTGAATGAGGAGAAAGTGGATCTGCTTGTGATCGATGTGATGATGCCAAGGCTTGACGGGATCCGGGCGACGCTGAAGATCCGGGAGAAGATGAGTCTTCCGATTATCATTCTTTCAGCGAAATCAGAGGACTCAGACAAGATTCTCGGGCTGAATATCGGAGCCGACGACTATGTGACAAAGCCGTTCAATCCGCTGGAGCTTGTGGCGAGAGTCAAGTCACAGCTCCGCAGATATACGAAGCTTGGCAGCACGGTCGGCGCCGGAGATCAGGAAGAGATCTACACGGTGGGAGGTCTTACCATCAACGATGATCTCAAGGAAGTGACGGTGGACGGCGAGGTTGTGAAGCTGACGCCGACGGAGTACGATATTCTCCTCCTGCTTGTAAAGAATCAGGGCAAGGTCTTTTCCATCGACCAGATCTATGAAAACATCTGGAACGAAGAGGCGATCGGGGCGGATAATACCGTGGCGGTTCATATCAGGCATATCCGTGAGAAGATTGAGATCAATCCGAAAGACCCGCGCTATCTGAAGGTCGTATGGGGAGTCGGATATAAAATTGAAAAGCTTTAGGAAGGAGCAGATAGAAAAACGATATGAATAAATGGTTTTATTCTGCAACATGTAAGGGACTGCTCCTGATTCTGGCGCACCTGTGCATTGTCGTAAGTGTGGTGAGCTTTGTCTGGGTCGGGACCTCGGCAGGACTTCGTTATCTGATTCCGTTTGAAAAGGTGCAGAGCCATTATGAATCAACTGCCCAGTTTGAGAACAGGATGAAGACAATGTCCCGGGAAGTCCTGGATCAGCTGGATACCAAAGCAAAGTTCGAGACAAACGGAAGCTACAATCCCGATAAGCTGATTGATGTGGTACGTTATGATAATGGAAGCCTGGACCAGGACGGGACAAATCATTCCGGCATCGCCTACCGGCTGAAAGACCTGGAGCAGTGGAGCCGGGGATATCAGAACGCGGCGGCGGATCAGGAAAGCTGGGACCAGTTCCTGCATGACTATGTGACAACCGTGATTGTGTGCCTGAAAGAGGACGGAAGCTACCACTATTATTATGGGGATGATTTCCGGAACAAAATGTCCGCAGGAGAGCTTGTCTTTGCGTCAAATGGTGAATTTGTTTCCAATGAGGAGAAGCTTTCGGCACTTCTGGAAGATGATTACAATACGGCAGGCTATGGAGAAGTGCTGGATCAGAACGGGCAGAAACTTTATGCGGACTGCTGGAATCTGGGGCTGGGCGAAGAAGTTTTAAAGGAACCGTATTCTCTGGATGGAGCTGCAAATCTGGTGGAGCTTGCAAATACAGATGAGCGGTGGAATGGAAAGCTTGCAGATGCATATCATGCCCTGTCCAACACACTGGCGGCGATTTCAGGTGATATTCAAAACTATAAAGAAGCGCCGGGAGGATGGGAAGAAGGAAATACCAATTACAGTTACATTTATGTAGACTATGACGAGAACGAGATTTATTCCAACCGGCAGGAATTCCAGGATATTAAAGAGATTGATCATTATCAGGAGAAGATCAAGCAGGCAGGTGCATACGTTATTGTGACACCGAAGCTTGCCGGGTTTGAGTCAACGTTTGAGAATCCGGCGCAGAGCGCGCAGGAGTGGAAATCGGATATTGTGGAATCCCACCGGATCATCGGACGTAATACCAATTATGTCTTTATGGCATCCGTTGATACGACCTACTCGGTTCCGGATGAGTTTGAGAGTGACAGAGAATATTATCAGGAGATTGTGCCGTATATCACGATTGCGTGTGAGGTGGCATGGGGAACGCTGATTCTTTTCTTTATCCTGCTTGTATGTCTGACTGTAATCTCCGGACACAGCAACCGTTCTGAGAACGGGGAGATTGCGCTGTCCGGATTCGACCGGTGGAAGACAGAGCTGGCGGCGGCATTTGTAATCATATTCTGGATCGTGAGCATGTATCTGATTTCCGAGTGGGGATCCCAGTACGTGATGGCATACGATTATTACTACTCTTCCGATATCTGGAGGGAAGACGGACTGCCAATCTACACTATGGTGATGGCGGGAACAATCGCTTTTGTAAGCTGTCTGTTCTTCTTCTGGTTCTACCTGAGCATGGTTCGGAGGATTAAGGCTCATACGCTCTGGAAGAACAGTATTATGAAAGCGGTCTGCGAGATTTTCAGACATGGATGGAGAAATAAGAAGACGACAACCAAAATCGTGGTGGCTTACATTGCCTTCCTGCTCGTAGAACTGATTACGTGGGGAAATACTCCGCTGATGATTATCGGCATTGTGGTCAATATCGGAGTGGGCGTATTTCTCGTAAGGTATGCTTTGGCAAGGCAGAAGATTAAAAAAGGGCTGCTTGAGATTGCGAAAGGAAATGTAAACTACAAGATTCCGCTGGATGATTTAAGAGGCGAAACGCTGGAAATCGCCCAGACAATCAACCGGCTGGGCGAGGGCCTGAACCGTGCACTGGAGAAAAGTGTCCGGGATGAGCGGCTCAAGACTGATCTGATCACGAACGTGTCGCATGATATCAAGACGCCGCTGACGTCCATTATCAATTACGTGGACATCTTAAAACGAGAAAATTTCCAGGATCCGAAAATTCAGAATTACCTCAACATTCTGGAGATGAAGGCCCAGAGACTGAAGACCCTGACAGAAGACGTGGTGGAGGCTTCAAAAGTCAGCAGCGGAAATATCAAGCTGGAATTTATGACGTTGAATCTGGTGGAACTGATCTATCAGGTGGAAGGAGAATACGAGGAGAAGTTTGAAGCGCGCAATATCAAAGTGATCCTCAATATGCCGGATGAACCGGTAACTGTCCGGGTGGATGGCAGAAGGATGTGGCGGGTATTTGCCAATATCTTTAACAATGCGGCAAAATACGCCATGGAAGGAAGCCGCGTCTATGCGGATCTGATGCTCCAGCCGGGGACGGCAAAGTTTATCCTGAAAAATGTTTCGGATCAGCAGCTGAATATTTCAGCCGATGAACTGACAGAGCGGTTTATCCGGGGAGACGTATCACGGAGCACAGAGGGAAGCGGACTTGGCCTTTCCATCGCGAAAAATCTGACGGAGCTTCAGGGAGGAACGTTTGAGCTTTATCTTGACGGCGATCTGTTTAAGGTAATCATTACTTTTCCACGGGTGAGACGGCTGATCAAGGAGCAGACGCCGAAAAAAGAAGACAAGAAAACGGAGCCGGAGACAAAACCGGAAGAAACAGATAAAAAATAAGGAAATCTTTAGATTCAGGAGAGGGTATTTCGATATCCTCTCCTTGCGTTTTGGCGGAATACGCATTACAATAATACAAGAAAAAAGTGGAAAGGAAGTTCCAAATGGAAGAACTGAGAGCATACCTGGAACAGGTATTTTGCATAGAGCTTCTGTCCGCGGTTCTGAGTAACCCAAGAGACAGAGAAAAAGCGTTCAAGGGCCGGATCCGTCCGGTGCTTAAAAAAGGAAATCTCGTATATCAGTTTGAGATTTTTAAAGGGAAACAGGTTTTTCATGAGAATCTGGAAGCGAAGGCAGCGGTGGACCGCGCCTGTGAGTGGATGGAGCATTTCCGCCAGATGCAGATTGACACAAAAAGCGAACGGGCATCGGTGCTGATCAGCAAGAAGGGGAAAGTGACCATCAACAGAAAAAAGGTAACACGCCCGGATCAGGGGAAACAGGATCTTTCCCACAACCGGGAGAAACAGTATATATTAAAGGAAGGAATGGATATTCCGTTCCTGCGTGATCTTGGAGTCATGACGCAGGAGGGAAAGATTGTCCGCTCCAGATTCGACAAATTCCGCCAGATCAACCGGTATCTGGAATTTATCGAGGATGTCCTTCCGAAGCTTCCGAAAGACCGGGAGATCACGATTCTGGATTTCGGATGCGGGAAGTCGTACCTGACCTTTGCCATGTATTATTTTCTGCATGAGATGAGAGGGTACGAGGTCCGCATGGTGGGACTGGATCTGAAGGAAGATGTGATCGAGCACTGCAACGCACTTGCAGAGAAATATGGCTACGACCATCTCCACTTCCTGACCGGAGACATTGCGCAGTATGAAGGAATGACGAAGGTCGATATGGTGGTGACGCTCCACGCCTGCGATACGGCAACAGACTATGCCCTTGCAAAGGCGGTTTCCTGGGGGGCGGACGTGATTCTTTCCGTGCCGTGCTGCCAGCATGAGCTGAACCGGCAGATTGAAAATGACATTTTAAGCCCGGTATTGTCCTACGGGCTTCTGAAAGAAAGAATGGCGGCTCTGGTCACAGACGGGCTCCGCGCCGAGTATCTGAAAAAAGAGGGGTATGATACTCAGATTCTGGAGTTCATCGACATGGAACACACGCCGAAAATATTCTGATCCGTGCAGTTAAAACAGGGAAGAAAGCGGAAAATCAGCACATAATAAAAGCGTGCGAGGAATTTCTTCATGTGAAACCGACAATAGGAAAGCTTTTATAAAAAAGGGGAGTTATTCATGAGAAAAAAAGCGATACATGCAGGTATTCTGGCCTGCGTATTCGTAGTGGCGATTATCATATTCAGCTATGCGGTGAACAGAAACCATGTGGATATGACGGCAGACATTGGAAATGCGTCGCTTCCGCAGGTTTCTTTTACCCATGATTCTTATACATTCAACACGCTTGCCGGATATACGAATGAGATGGAAATGGCGACCATGCGGGATCAGATCACACCGGTCATGGACGGCAAAATCAGCATGCAGGTGAAGGAAAACGACAAAACGGTCCGTTCCGCATCCTATGAGATCTATTCCATCGACGGCAGAAAAAAGCTGTATTCGGCCGATCTGGAGCTGAAAGAAAATGCGGCTCAGATCGAAATTCCGGAGAAGGTTCTGGAAGAGGGAGAGCGCTTCCTGAGAGTGACGATTTCCTTTGACGATGACGAACGGGCATATTATTACACACGGATTTCAGACGGATCCAACTGGAATATGAACCGCTGCATGGCCTATATCAAGAACTTTTTTGACAAAGAGAGGGACAAAGATGCGGCAGCAGAACTGCAGTCCGCGCTGGAGCCAAGCAGCGAGGGCGACAACACAACGTACCAGACTGTCACGATTCACTCGGATTTTGAGCATGTGACATGGGGAGACCTTGCGCCTGAGATCGTCGGGGATGTCCGGTGGGATATCAAGGAAGCCAACTCGATGTACATGTCTGTCCTTCTGACCTATCAGGTTGACTGTAAAGGGGAAGGCGAAAACGAGACAGACCGGTATAATGTCAAAGAGTTTTTCCGTGTCAGATATTCGGAAAATCAGCAGATGTATCTTCTGGACTATAACCGGACGATGAACCAGCTTTTCGACGGGGAAGAGAATGACATCGATGAGAATGGTGTTCTTCTCGGCGTGACAGATTCCGATGTGGATTATCTGATCAATCAGGAGGGAACAGTCGTCTCCTTTGTACAGGAGAGGGAGCTTTGGAACTACAATAAGGAAAATGACGAACTCTCCCGTGTATTCAGCTATGCGGACAGCGGCAGCCAGAATGCGCAGAATGCCTACGACCAGCACAGCGTACAGCTTGTATCCATGGACGAGGATGGAAGTACGACATTTACGGTGTCCGGCTATGTAAACAGGGGCACTCATGAAGGCGAGGTCGGCGTCAGCGTATATTACTACGATATCAATAAAAACTCTGTGGAGGAGAAGGTATTTATCCCAAGTACGAAGTCCTACCCGGTGCTGACAAATGATCCGGGCAAGCTTCTTTATTACAGCAATTCCAGCGGAAAGCTGTATGTGATGCAGGAAGGAACGCTGTATGAGGTAGATCTGGTTAATAATACGCGTACCACCCTTGTGACCAATCTGGAAACGGGGCAGTATGTAAGCTCCGGGGACGGCCACCTTCTGGCATACCAGAAGGACGGGGAGATCAATAACGCGACTCAGATAGAGGTGCTGAATCTTTCCACCGGAAAGGGATATCAGGTGGAGGCAGGTGCGGATGAAAGCATCCGGCCGCTCGGATTTATCCGGAATGACTTCGTGTTTGGAACTGCAAGGAGCGGCGACTCGGGCACGACAGCATCCGGCGAGACAGTGCTTCCGATGTACCGTCTGGAAATCCGCAACCAGAAAAACGAAACGGTCAAAGACTACCAGGCGGATAACATCTTTATTCTGGACGTCGTATTTGAAAACGATATGGCGACGTTGAAACGTGCCGTAAAAAGCGGAGATTTCTATACGTATACAAGCGAAGATTATATTACGAACAATGAAGAGAGGGAAGAGAGCAATATCACGATTGATTCCTATACAAGCGAGCTCAAAGGCCGTGAAATGCGGATTACCTACGAGGATGGAGTGGACGACAGTTCTCCGAAGATTCTAAAGCCGCAGCTTACGATCGCAAGGGAGCAGATGACGCTTTCCTTTGATTCACCGTCCCGGAAGGGAACCTACTATGTCTATGGATACGGTGAACTTCAGGGGATTTACCAGAATGCGGGATATGCGGTGCAGAGAGCATCCGAATTCAGCGGAGTAGCGGTGACCTCCAGACTGGCAAATGTATATGAAAGCGGCAACAGGCCGTCTGCGTATGAGATTTCGGATCTTGGGGATACTGCGGTCCGTGAGGGTGAGAGCACACTGGAAGCATGTATGAGAATCATCCTTGCCTCAGCAGGAAATGAGATTGATTTCCAGAAGGATATGGAGGATGGAGAATCCATCATTGACTTCATAGGCAGCCAGGTTTCCGGGGAAGCGCTGGAACTTTCCGACTGCCGGACAGAAGACGTCCTTTATCTGATCGGACAGGGCACTCCGGTGGCGGCGCTGACAGGAAACGGCAATGCAGTACTTTTGACGGGATACAGTCGGACGAATGTTCAGTATCTCAATCTTTCCACACAGGAAGTGGACACGGTGACATTTGAAGAGATGGATCAGATGGTAAATGCAAGCGGGAATACGTTTGTGGGATATACACAATAGCACAAACCATGCTATAACCCGACTTTGCCACTTTCTCCATTCTAACAACTGAAAAATATATTGAAAATACAGCCTTTGGGTTGTA
>NZ_SPHM01000065.1:0-13559 GCF_005844125.1 Pseudoflavonifractor sp. BSD2780061688st1 E11 | reverse complement strand
TAGCCGTTGACCACAGGCATGAAACCTCACGCCTGCCGCTTGCTAAGCGGATTTACTCTGCCCCTTATGGGCGCACAAATCAAGTGATTATGCAGATGGTCTTTATCGACGTGAGTTGTCAAAACAAACTCATACTTGCCGCCTAATACCGCCCCGGCAAGTTCCATGCCGATTTTGTGCGCTTCTTCCGGTGTGGTTTCTCCCACCGCAAAGGATTGTATCAAGTGCCGCCCTAAATGTGTGCCGCGATCTCCGGCAGCTTCCCGCGTCCATGCAAACTCAATATCGGCGGTTTCCAGCCCGCAGCCGAAAGAGGACGCAAGCAGCTTCCCGTCTGTCTTTTCGGGATTTAAGATATAGTCTATCGCAGCCTTTAAGGTTGATTTAATAGGGTGCGTCTTTGTAACCGCCATATCTCGTCCACCGCCTTTTTAATGTCCTCTATATCCTGCCTGTAAACCGTCCCCGTCGCATTGGCGCGTTTTGCAATTTGGTTGATGTTCCGGCTCACCGCTTGCAGTTCCCGGATATATGCTTTTGTGTCGCTTCGGTCAACGACAAGAATATACCCGTCTATCGCCATTTTACGGAAGTATGCCCCATACTGCTTTATGGGAAGCTGCTTCATCTTCTCGTCGATCAGCCGCTTTTCTTCTTCCGTAACGTAAAACTTCATCTGTATATTTCTCTTTCGGTTTTCCATTTCCGCACCGCCTTTCGGTATAAGGGTTTGGGATTATCCCAACAAGCATTTTCCGCAAACGGGTACTCGTTTGCTGTGCTTGCTATCTACTCCATACCCCCACCGAAAGGCGGTATTTGTTGCGCGTTCCTTTGATTTTGGACGCAAAAAAAGATTGCAGCCGCCATGCGCTGCAATCTCCCGATTTCTCATATTGTGAGGTTAATCCTCTGCTTTTTCGACTTCCGTTATCTCCCTTGCTGTTGCGGTTACAATCCGTATGCCTTTATCGCTCATACCGTCCAGCAGCGCGTCAAGCTGCCGCCGCCCGGTGGATTTCTCCGCATTGCTGTTCGGGAAGAAAAATTGATCTACCGAAATATGATACCGGGTTACAAGGTCATAGAATACCTGTAAACTCGGCTGTTGTCCCTTGTTCTCGATATTCGCAAGGTAGCGCGGGGAAATATATAACTCGTCGCTTACCTTTTTGCGGCTCTCGCCGTATTCATTTCTCGCGGCTTTTATAGCTGCCCCGAAAGCCTTAAAGTCGTACAATGGTACGGGTCTTTTTGCCATTTTCATTCACCCTGTTACATTTTACAGTTCACCTTTCTTTTTGGATATGTCCACACAATTCATATCATTAGGTTAAATACTTCCTGTTGTGTATTGACAGTAGACTGATTTTCTGATAAAATAAAATTTATGTAAAAGGAGGCGGCGTTTATGTTGCATAGCATGCGTATTAGATAAGCATTGAAAAAAAGGATTTTCCCATTTTCAACATGGGCTTTTTTGTCATGCTTATTTTGCGGATGCTATACAAAAAACTAACGACGTATAGATATAGTATAGACATAGTGCAAGCTATGCCTTAGTTTTGTTGTACTGCTCTGTGCATTATAAATGCAGGTCAATGCTCATGTTGAGGATTGACCTGCATTTTTTTGTGTAAAAAGGACGAGTGAAATATAATGCTTAAAAAATATTGGATAAAATGTCCGATTTGTAACGGAAAGACGAGAGTTCAAGTATTTCATAATACTGTATTAAAAGATTTTCCTCTTTTCTGCCCTAAATGCAAATTGACGCATATCATTGATGTAGAAAAATTAGAGATTGTAATCAAAAATACAGAAAAACAAACTTTTATTATTTAGAAGAAAGGATATAAAAATGAAACGTTTACCTAAATATACGCCTGCGGAAGTACGGAATGATCCATACGGATTTACTTACAAAGAAATGTCGGAAGTTATTGGCGAGAATGAAGCAAAAGCCTTATATGAAGAATTATATAAGCAATTACCACGCAAAAAAAATCTATCAATGTTGGTAAAAAATATTTGCAAAAGCAGTGATACTGAAAAGTATGTTTACGAACTGAAAGACAACAAATACATTGAAACGGTTTTTATCAAGCGGCGAGATGGTGGAACTGTTTGCGTGAGCACACAAGTCGGTTGTCCTGTTGGTTGTATTTTTTGTGAGTCCGGGCGAAATGGCTTTGTTCGTAATCTAACATCGTCAGAAATCGTACAACAGATTATATTGTTGCGTCGAAAAGTAAACCGTATCGTTTTTATGGGTATGGGAGAGCCTTTATTCAATTATGACAACTTGATAAAAGCAATCCATATTCTCCGAGATAGATATGGGCTCAACTTTCCAACCGACGGCATTACCATATCAACAGTTGGTCCGGTCGATCAATTAAAAAAATTGCGCGAGGAACATCTTAAAATTCAGTTGACAATATCTTTACACGCAGCAACACAATCTGCAAGAAATCGTATTATTCCTCACATGCGCATATATGCTATTGAAGATGTTGTTAAGCAAGCCTTATCCTATTCTGAAAGGCATAATCGCAAAATTGTCTTTGCGTATTTGCTTTTACCGGGTATAAATGACCGGCCCTCAGATGTAAGACAACTTGCAAAATGGTTTCGGGGCAAAAAAGTTATGATTAACGTGTTACAATACAACCCAACAAGCAATTCAAGAATTAAAGCACCACAGAAACGGGAAATAGTTGCATTCAAACATCAATTAGAGCAAGCAGGACTTGAAGTTACTATGAGAGTTTCTCATGGCAGAGAGATTAACGCGGCTTGTGGACAGTTAGCTAACACATATAATAAATTCAAAAAAAAATGATTAAAAGTGCCAGACGCATAGACGCAGAGCCGATAACGCATTAGGTCAAAAAACCTATGTGTTATCGGCTTTTTTATTTAATATTGCGCAAAAGCCGCTGTTCCCTATTATAGAATGGATTGCGGGTAGTGTATTAAAGTCGCCCTTTTTTAAGGATACGGCGGTATCGGGGAGGTATCGCCGTGTCCATTTTTATTTACTGTAACCCGCCTAATGCTTTGCGGTCAAAAAAAGCTATGCTCCGCAAGCGGGATATTCCGGCTATGAGTATGAACTGTCAATACATCTAAATACTTCTTACATTTCCTTTGCGCTCGTCCGCGTCTTGCGGACGGGCGCATTTTGCTTTTTTCAACTTTTTTCTGAAAAACGCACTCAAGAGCCATCTCCCGAACGGGTACGGAGCGAAAGGGGCAGAGAGGACAAGCCCTTAACTCCCGTCCTCTACTCCACGCGGGAAGGAGGTGAACTCTATGGAGCTATCTTCTTCCGACAAGGAAAGAATACAACATCAGTACGACGCATTAGCAAAGAAAACTTTGGTTGGCGAAGCGAAAAGCCACCGCCGCACTCTTGCGAAACGCGCAGCACGCGAAGTACCTTTTTCGGATTTGAGCGAAAGCGAACTCGCGCAGCTTTTCACAACGGACGAATACAAAAGCGATTATTTCCGTTTTCAAGTGTCCGGCTTTGATGTACTCGTCAAAAATGAACTGCTTGCCGAAGCCCTTAACGCTTTGCCCGAAAGGAAACGCGACATTATCCTTTTGTCCTACTTCTTGGACATGAGCGACGCGGAAATTGCTGAACTGCTGAATGTTGTACGCACGACGGTTTTCCGGCACAGGAAATCCGCGCTTGCGAAAATCAAACAGTATTTGGAGGGAAAAGCAGATGATGAATACCGTTAGGAAATCTGAAAATCTGTTGCCGTTCCCTGTCATTTCCGCAGCGGCAAACGGCGACACAACCGCCATGTGCGCGATCTTGAAGCATTACGAGGGTTACATAGCGAAACTTTGTACCCGCACGCTGAAAGACGACGCGGGCAATACCTATTCCTATGTGGACGAGGAAATGCGTAACAGGCTGCAAGTGCGCCTTATTACCCGCACCCTTGCTTTTCATGTAGGATAATCTTTTAGCCCATGCGGGGAGCGTGTCCCCTTTCCACGCTTCCCGTTATGGGCTATTTGTCGTTCCGTAACAGCACATCGGAAACGGTGTACTGTTACAGGCCGACAAAGCCTATTGTTCCTTGACAAAGAAAGCGGCCTTTGGTGCGCAGCATAACAGGCAACGGGTACATTCCGTCTGTACCGAGCCGGGCGGCGGGTACGCCATGACCGCTTTTCCCCGTTGGGGAAAAGTCGAGCGAGAACTACCGCGCCGTAAAACAAGTTTAGCAGCTTGTGGGCGACGACATACAAGGCGGCACAATGATACTCCCGCGTTGAACACCCTCAAAGTATTGCGCGGCGCACCCATAAGCATGGGCCGGGGTGAAACTCCCGTGAGGTTGCAGCTAACAACCGCCCGTTTTGCCTTTTGACGAATATAGTTTATCCATACAGGAAAAGGAGGTTTTTCTAATGGATAAAAAACAGACAATTACAACCGAACGCAAAATAGGGAAAATCACCTATCTTGTTCAAGCGTTGCCGAGTGAAAAGGCAACCGATACAATCCATAAAAAGATTGAAAAACTCATTGTAAAGGATTTGCAGAAAAAGCCCGGAAATCCGGGCTTTTTAGCGTCCGAGTAGTGCATTAGGCGGCGGGATATGGTATAATGATAGCAACACATTATACCTGTTTATTCGGCTGTCGGAAAGGAGGACTAATGTTACAGTCGAATAAAATCACCGCCCTTTACTGCCGTTTAAGTCAAGAGGATATGCAGGCCGGAGAAAGCGGAAGCATACAGCACCAAAAAATGATACTTCAACGCTATGCGGACGAACACCATTTTTTGAACACAAAGTTTTTTGTGGACGACGGATTTTCCGGCGTGAGTTTTGAGCGCGAGGGGCTGCAAGCGATGTTGCAGGAAGTGGAAGCCGGACGAGTGGCGACGGTTATTACCAAAGACCTCTCCCGTCTTGGCAGAAACTATCTGAAAACGGGCGAACTCATAGAGATTGTATTTCCCGAAAACGGAGTGCGCTATATCGCGATTAACGACGGAGTTGACACAGCGCGGGAGGATAACGAGTTTACCCCCTTGCGGAACTGGTTTAACGAGTTTTACGCCCGCGATACAAGCAAGAAAATCCGTGCAGTTAAACAGGCACAGGCGCAAAAAGGCGAGCGTGTCAACGGGGAATATCCATACGGCTATATCCCAGACCCGAACAACCGCCACCACCTTATACCCGACCCGGAAACCGCGCCGATTGTCAAACAGGTTTTCGCTATGTTTGTTAGCGGCGTGCGTATGTGCGAAATCCAAAAATGGCTTGCGGAAAACAAAGTCTTGACGATTGGAGCGTTGCGCTATCAGCGCACAGGACAGGCGCGGTATCAGCGGGCAATGATCGCCCCCTATACTTGGCCGGACAAAACGCTCTATGACATATTAGCAAGGCAGGAATATTTAGGGCATACCATAACCGCGAAAACTCACAAGGTATCCTACAAGTCGAAAAAGACCCGGAAGAACGAAGAAGAACAACGCTATTTCTTCCCAAACACCCATGAGCCGCTTGTTGACGAGGAAACCTTTGAACTTGCGCAAAAGCGGATTGCTACCCGCCACCGCCCGACAAAAGCAGCGGAGATTGATATTTTTTCCGGCTTGCTGTTTTGCGCTGGTTGCGGACATAAGATGTATTACCAACAGGGCGTAAATATCGAGCCGCGCAGGTTTTCCTATTCTTGCGGCGCATGGCGCAACAGGGCAAGGACAGGCAGCGAGTGTACCTCTCATTATATCCGCAAAAACGTACTTCTTGATTTAGTGCTGGAAGATATGCGGCGGGTTTTGCAGTATGTTAAGGAACACGAACAGGACTTTATCTGTAAAGCTACCGAGTACGGCGACATGGAAGCGAGAAAGGCATTAGCGCAGCAGCAAAAGGAACTTTCCAAAGCACAGGCGCGTATGACCGAACTTGACACGCTTTTCCGCAAGCTGTACGAGGACAACGCATTAGGCAGACTGACAGATGAACGGTTTGTGTTTCTAACTTCCGGCTACGAGGACGAAAAGAAATCCCTTGCCGCAAGGATAGACGAGTTACAACAGCAGATCGCAACCGTTACCGAGCGAAAAAGGGATATATCAAGGTTTATTCAGATTGTCGGGAAATACAGCGACATACAGGAATTGACCTATGAAAACGTCCATGAGTTTATCGACCGTATTTTGATACATGAATTAGACCGGGAAACCAACACCCGGAAAATCGAAATCCATTACAGCTTTGTCGGACAGGTTGATACCGAGCAGGAGCCGACGCAAGTTGTCAACCATGACCGCCGTAACATGGTAGATGTAAAAAGTATCGCTATCTAACCCCAGCAAATAGCCGGCCTGAGTTCCCTGATAACCGATCCAGCAGTATTTCCATGGGTGGCGGAAATCTGCCTGGTAGGCGGCATTTACGCCTGCGGGAATCAGAAATGCCTGCCCTGGCTTGACCGGATATTTTTTTTCTTCGATCTGCAGAACACCGAAACCGTCTAAAACAAAATGGATCAGATAATAACGCCGGATGCGCGGACCGAAAATATTTCCGCAGACACACTGATCGATGCCGCTGGATTGAAAAGCAAGATCCAGAGAATCTTTTTCTACAGCATTTAAAAATAAATCCGAATTCTGTAACATGATATCCCCCTTTTCTATATAGTGACTTGATTATACAATTTCGCAATGCTAAAAGAAAGAAAAATTGCAAAAAAGAAGAAAAATCTGAGAAATGGCAATGTTTATAGACAAAACAGCTATGGATGCAAAAAGGCATTAATGATAGAATCATACCAATGGAAATGGAGTGAGAAAAAAGTTATGAAAAAGTTATATTATCTAATCAGAATGACGTTTCAAACAAAATTTGCATATATCAAAGCCTTCTGGTTCAATATTTTCGGAACGGCGGTCTCGATTCTGATTTACTATTTTCTCTGGAAATATGTATTTCAGTCCAGGGATGAGCTGAATGGATTTACGGCGGTGGAGATCACGACTTACGTGATTATTTCCAGACTTCTGTCCTCGCAGTTTTCCGGCGGAATCAACCGGGAGTTTTCCGATTGGGTCCAGAAAGGCGATATTGTCGTTGAGCTTCTGAGACCGGTGCCGCTTGTATTTACGCTCTTTGGAAAAAGAGTCGGGGAATTCCTTTTCTTTTTCCTTTTCAAAGGAATTCCGGTCAGTATACTCGCAACCTTTATTTTAGGCGGGACCGGTCCGGATGGCGCAGCAAACTTTGCATTGTTTCTTATCAGTGTCTTTATTTCCATCGGTTTGATGTTCTGGATTGAAGTGATAGTGGGCCTGATTTCTTTCTTTACCCTGAACTCATACGGGATTGGTTATACGAAGACGGCGCTGATGTCGATTCTTTCCGGCGGGATCGTACCGCTCTTTCTTTTCCCGGAAGGTATGGCAAAAGTGCTGGACTATATGCCTTTTGCAGGGATGGTCTCGGTGCCGGTTCATATTTACCTTGGGAAATATACGGCAGCAGAGGCTTTTTCTTTTATCGGCCTTCAGATTGTCTGGGTTGCGCTCCTTGGAATCGGAGTGATGGCATTTTACCGGTTCGCAATCAAAAAAGTTGTGGTACAGGGAGGTTGATGGTATGAGATGGAAATACTATGCAAAGCTCTGGCTTTGCTATATGAGAATCGGGCTTCTCTGCATGACCCAGTACCCGGCGGACACATTGATCTGGCTGATTTCCATGATCGTTCGGGAGGCATGCGGGTTCATCGGAATTCTGGCAGTAGCCAGTGTGACGGGAGGCCTTGGCACATGGGGATTTTACGAGATCTGCCTGTTGTTCTCCATGTGTGCGGTAATTGAAGCAATCGGACAGGCATTTTTTGACAATGTCTGGTCTATCGATAAGATGATACGAAGAGGTGAGATGGATGTATTCCTGATCCGTCCGGCGTCACCGTTTGTGCAGATGCTTGGACAAATCATGCATTTTCAGGCAGTGTTAAGTATGGTAGTCTATGTAGGAATTCTGGCGTGGTCTATTCATGGAATCGGCCTTTCTGTGGGAGCCCGGGAGATTGTGCTGCTTGTCGAATATGTGATTTTCGGGACGGTCATCAACTCCGGAATTTACACGATTTTTAACAGTTTGAATTTCTGGATCGTGCAGGGCGATGACATTGCGGTTCTCGTGCAGACCTGCCGGGAATTTGTCAAATATCCGCTTCAGGTATTCCCTGCGGCGATACAGGGATTTTTCACCTACGTTCTGCCGCTGGGGTTTGTGGCCTACTATCCGGTGCTTGGTCTTCTTGGAAGAACCGATATGCCGGTCATGATCCTTCTGCCGTGTGTGGCGGCACTGGTAGCCGGAATTGCGGCTGTGATCTGGCGGCTGGGCCTGAAGGGATATAACAGTACAGGAACGTAAGGGGGAAGAAGTTTCTATGCAGATCGAAGTGAATCATTTAGTAAAAGAATATAAAAGGAAAAAAGATCCGGGCTCCGTGGGGAAGGCTCTGGCATCCATGTTTCATCCGCAGTACGATGTGTTCCGGGCGGTAGATGATATCAATTTTCAGATCCGGAAAGGTGAGGCAGTGGGTTATGTCGGACCAAACGGGAGCGGGAAGTCTACAACGATTAAAATGCTTTCCGGAGTGCTGACGCCGACAGCCGGAAAGGTGCTTGTCAATGGACTGGAGCCGTCAAAAAATCGGATGAAGGTTAATAAACATGTTGGCGTTGTATTTGGAAACCGTTCCGTGCTCTGGTGGGACGTGCCGGTCATCGAATCTTACCGAGTGCTGCAGCAGCTCTACGAGATTCCGGAAAACCGATTTCGTCAGAATCTGGAGGAGTTCACGGAACTGATGGAAATGGAAGAACTTCTTGGTACACCGGAGCGACAGCTGTCCCTTGGCCAGAAGATGAAATGTAATATTGCGGCGGCATTTCTTCACGATCCGGATATCGTTTATCTGGATGAGCCGACCATCGGACTTGACAGTGAGTCCAAATATAAAATCCGGAAATTTATCCGGCGGATGAATGAGGAGAGGAAGACGACCTTTATCGTGACATCTCATGATTTTCAGGACATTGAGTCGCTGTGCCGCAGAATTATCCTCATCAACCATGGGAAACTGGTTGTAGATGATAAAATTGAAAATGTCCGGAAAAATTTTGACCGGAGAAAACAGATCCGTCTGGAACTGGAACACAATCCATGGAATCAGAAAACCGTATTCGAGATTCCGGGAGTGGAAATTCTGCACTCACAGGAATCCGAACTTGTGCTGGAATTTGACAGTGAAGAAAATGACAGCATCCGTATTATCAACCTGATAGCGGAGAAAACAAGAATCCTTGATGTGTCCATCAACGGACAGGATATCGAATCCATCATCCGGGATATCGTAAAACAGGATAACAGAAAATAAGAAAAGGGCGTATCGTACGAAGCTTATGCTTTCGCACACGGTACGCCCTTTGACAGTTATTGTTCTGCAGCACAGGACATCTGTTTTTGGGAACCTGCCATTTTCAGCAGGCAGGTAGAAAGAATCAGGACCACCGGGAATATACAGGCGGCCAAAAGGCCTGCTTTCAGGCTGTTGCCGGAATTTTCCGTTACGAATCCGACGATGCCGGGGCCGATAGATCCTCCAAGATCACCAGCCATTGCAAGCAGTGCGAACATTGCTGTTCCGCCAAGAGGAATACGGGAGGACGATATACTGATCGTACCCGGCCACATGATTCCGACAGAGAAGCCGCACAGAATGCAGCCGGCAAGCCCCAAAGCGGGATGCTGCCCCAGTGCCGACATCAGATAGCAGACAAGACAAAGTGCGCCGGAACCGATCATGAATTTGAGCAGATCTATTTTTTCGCCGTATTTTCCGTAGAGGAGACGGCTGAGTCCCATAGTAACGGCAAACAGAGAAGGGCCGGCAATGTCTCCGATGCTTTTGGAAATTCCAAGAGCTGATTCCACATAGGCGGATGCCCACTGAGCCATGGAGATTTCACTTGCTCCCGCACAAACCATCAGGACAATGGAAACCCAGAAGACCGGAATCCTGAAAAGCTTCCGGATTCCCCTGGCTTCCCCTTCTTCTGCAGGATGCCGGATTGGACAAGTAGAAAAGTTGTACACATTGTATAATGGGATCAGAGCCCAGATACATGCAAGAATCCGCCAGTTTTCTATGCCGAAAATGGCAAAAAATGCGGTTGAGAACAGAATAACGCCGACTGCTCCCCAGCAGTAAAAGGAATGAAGCAGGCTCATCACGCTGTCTTTCCTGTCGAAAGGACAGGCTTCCACAATCGGACTGACAAGTACTTCGATCAATCCACTTCCGATTGCATAGATGATGGCACTGAGAAGAATTCCGATGTACGGATCACCAAGAAGCTCCGGCAGCACAGTCAGCCCGATAAGGCCGGAAGCCGAAAGAATCTCGGAAGCCACCACGCTCTTCCGGTAACCGATGCCGTCTACGAATCTGGCGCAGAACAGATCCACAAGCAGCTGTGTAAAGAAAAATGCTGTGGAAATGAATGCAATCTTTCCAAGAGGTATGTTGTAGGTGTTGTGGAAAGTCAGAAACAGCAGAGGAGCAAAGTTTGCACAGATTGCCTGTGTTACAAATCCAAGGTAACACGCGGTGAGAGTTTTTTTATATGGATTTTTCATGATTTCTTCCCCCTGTGATTATTATGATTTGTCTAGGGGTTTCCGCTCCGGGACTGTTGTTTCCCAAAACGAAAACCAACTGAATTATATCGTACCACATTCCGCCTGTCATTGAAATATATCACATATTTGTTGTATAATATCGTAAACGACAGTGCCTTTAAGGAGTGAGAAGCTATGAAGTACGGCAGACAAAGTAACAAAATCATGACCGATGACAGTCTGATGGAGACAGTCCGGCATGGAAACAGCAGTTATCCGTTCCATTATTACTATGAAAATCTGGCTGAGTTTGACTTTAATTGTATCGAGTGGCACTGGCATGTCGAAGTGGAATTTGTTCTGGTTGAAAAAGGCACAGTGAGGTGCGAGATCGGGGAAAAGCAGTTCTCTTTGCTGGAAGGAGACGGGCTGTTTGTCAATTCCAGAGTGTTGCACCGCTTTTATTCGGAAGGAGAAGCGGTAGTGCCGAATTTTGTATGCCATCCGGTATTTATAGCGCCGCAGGACAGTTTGATCTTTGACAGGTACGTGCTGCCTGTCCTCTCTTCTGCTCTGGATTGTCAGACTTTTGAGGAAAACATATCCTGGCAGTCCGAAGTGCTGACACTTATGAGGGAAACTGTCCGGATTCAGGAGTCGGATTCCGGAAAAGAACTGCTGACGTCGTCGCTGCTTCAGAAGATCTGGTATCTGATGTATGAAAATCTGGAGACGGATCTTGCGGGAAGGAGAATGGATACATCTGTTTCTTCTCAGGCAAGGGTACAGTTGATGATGCAGTATATTCACCAGAATCTGGCGTCAGGTATTTCCCTGAGAGATATCGCTGATCAGGCACTGGTTAGTAAAAGCACCGCGCTCAATCTTTTTCGCCGGTATCTGCATACAACACCGGTGGACTACCTGAACAGCTGCAGACTGAAAGAAGCGGCAAGGCTGCTTACGTCCACGGAGAAAAATATTAAAACAATCTCGAAAGAGACAGGATTTAATCACGAGGATTATTTTTGCAGAAAGTTTAAGCAGCACTACAAGGTAACCCCCACTGAATATAGAAAAGACAGTTTGAAAAAAATTTCAAGGCAGGATAACCATGTGAAATCCTGTACTGCAACCTCAGGTTGACAATGTTCCGTCTTCGGTTGCTGGAAAAAATGCCGGGTTTCGGTTAACCTGTAGGCAGACAAAATCAGAAAGGCAGGATATACAGGTATGGAATTATCAGAAAAAATTCAGATGCTCCGGAAGAAGGAGGGGCTTTCGCAGGAAGCATTTGCGGAGAAGATGGGGGTCAGCCGCCAGGCAGTCTCAAAATGGGAGCTTGGAGTATCCAAGCCGGACGTGGATAAGATCGTTATGATGAGCAGTCTGTTTCAGGTGACTACAGATTATCTTCTGAAGGACAAGCAAGAAGAACAGACGGAGAAAGTGGTGTATTACAGAGAGGTCAGGCCGTGGCATTTCGAAAAGAAGAGCAGACACACACTGTTTGGACTTCCTATCTATCATATCTGTTTTCAGGGAATGAGAGAGAGCGGAGGGCGCTTTCGGATGAAGATGGCTCCGGCAAAAGGAATTCTGGCAGTCGGGGTGCGGGCTACAGGAGTTGTCAGCATCGGAGTATTCGCAAGAGGCCTGGTCGCGATCGGAGCAGCGGCGATGGGGATGATTTCCATAGGAGCGGCGAGTCTTGGTATTCTGGCTCTTGGAGCATTTGCCGCAGGAATCATTGCGGGAGGCAATCTCAGTGTGGGAATCGTTGCGTTCGGCAACCTTGCGGTGGGGATGTACGCCATCGGAAACTGTGCTGTCGCGAATAAGATCGCTCTTGGTAATTATGCCCATGGGCATATTGCCATAGGTAATACAGTCAGTGGAATGAAAGAAATTCTGCTGAAGGACGCGAACTTTACAGATATGGATCCGGAAGCGGTACGCAGCATGATTATGCAGGAATTTCCAAAGACATGGCCGATGATACAAAAACTGTTTACGATGTGGTAAAAATGCGTGCCGCCGGGGAGTGAGATTCTCCCTGTGCGGCACGCGCTGTTTAATTGGATTCGGAAGAAGCCGTCTCCGGCTTGCGACGGCTTTTCTGACTGCCATCGGTTATTTCTCCTTCGCACGATGCCGGCTGGCCGGAAGTTCGGCACCCTCCAGCGTGAGCAGACTGATTTTTTTATCAATGCCTCCGGCATAACCGGTCAGGCTGCCGTTCGTTCCGAGGACACGGTGGCATGGTACAATGATAGAAACCGGATTGTGTCCCACGGCACCGCCAACAGCCTGGGCGGACATATGCTCCAGACCTCTTTTTCGGGCAATCTGACGTGCGATGTCTCCATAAGTAGTCGTTTTCCCGTAAGGGATTGTGCAGAGAATTTTCCAGACCTCTTTTTGGAATTCTGTTCCCATAAGGTGCAGAGAGACAGGGAAATCCGGGTTTTTTCCTGTGAAATAAAGATCGAGCCAGCGCTTTGCATTAGCTAAAAGCGGAGTTTCACGGTCTAAACACTTGGCATTCAGAGAAAGAGCAAAATATTTCTGCCCTTCAAACCATAGACCGGTCAGGCCGGTATTGTCTGCTGCAAGAAGAATCCTGCCGAGCGGAGACTGGTAATGGCTGGTGTACTGCATGAGATTTCTCCTTTTATTCCGTTATGAGTTGCTGCTCACCCCGAGCCGCCGGAAGCTGCATCTTACATGCAAACATGACGCTGCTTTTTCCAGCATCCCGGAACTGTGTGAACAGTAATTATTTTAGCACAATTTAGAAAAATTTTACATTGTGCCGGTTGATAATTGTGTCATATATGCTAGAATCAAAGAATATA